>JAHEZF010000250.1 GCA_023251215.1 Sphingobacteriales bacterium
ACACAGGTCTGGAATCCGCAGACTGATAATTATATTATTAAAAATTACAACAAGGAGTTAGTTGAAAAAGGAAAAAGGAAAAACAAAAAAGAACTGGCGACAAAATTTGGATTAGATGCTGACAAACCATTGATTTCATTCATCGGAAGATTAGTGGGAGAGAAGGCGGCAGATTTATTACCCGATGCCATCAGCCAGTCCATTTACCAGCATCATGGCAAGGCCAATTTTATGGTACTGGGCTCAGGCGATCATGACCTGGAGGGAAAACTGGATCATATGAAGCAGCAGTTCAATGGCTATTTTAATTCGTATATTGGTTACAGCGAACCGCTGAGTCATTTGATTTATGCGGGTTCTGATTTTTTATTGATGCCAAGCCGTGTAGAACCCTGCGGGTTGAATCAAATGTATGCTTTACGGTATGGCACCGTCCCTATGGTAAGAAGTGTGGGCGGATTAAAAGACAGCATTACTGATTTTGGTGATGGGCAGGGCTTCGGTATCCGGTTTAATGATGCAAGTGTCGGCGATATTACTTATTCGGTAGGCAGGGCTATTGACCTTTACAATAATAAGCATGACCTTTATAACTGGATGCGGGGTCACATGATGACCATAGATCATTCATGGGATAGTTCTGCACAGCAATACATAGATTTATACAAATCATTAAAATAATTTTGGGCAACATTCAATCCAGAGTAAATGACAAAGAACATTGTTGCTGTGATATTAGGTGGGGGCGCCGGTTCAAGATTATACCCGCTGACAGCCAGCCGGTCTAAACCAGCTGTGCCTATTGCCGGCAAATACCGGCTGGTGGATATTCCTATTTCTAATTGTCTTAATTCAGATATCGGAAGAATGTTTGTGCTGACACAATTCAATTCAGCATCACTCAACCGACATATCAAGAACACATATCATTTCAGTGCATTCAGCGCTGCATTTGTAGATATTCTTGCTGCGGAGCAAACACCTGATAATCCCACCTGGTTCCAGGGAACTGCCGATGCTGTGCGACAGGGTCTTCGTCATATTGAACCATTCAGCAGCGATTATGTGTTGATACTTTCCGGCGATCAGCTATACCAGATGGATTTCAGGGAAATGCTGAAGAATCATATTGACAAAGGCGCCGATATTTCCATTGCCACCATTCCGGTTGCTGAAAGAGAGGCTCCTGAATTCGGTATCATGAAAACAAATGAAGATGGATTTATTACTTCCTTTATTGAAAAACCAAAAAAGGAATTGCTGCCTGACTGGTTAAGTGAAACGGGCAATGAAATGAAACAAAAGAAAAGGAATTACCTCGCATCAATGGGTATTTACATCTTCAACCGAAGACTTTTGTTTGATCTGTTAATATCAGAAAAAAGAGATGCTGCTGACTTTGGTAAAGAGATCATTCCGCAGTCAATCGGGAAATATAAAGTTGCGAGTTACCAGTATGAAGGCTACTGGACGGATATTGGTAATATCAGTTCCTTCTTCGAAGCCAACCTTGGGTTAACCATGGATATTCCCGATTTCAATTTATTTGATAATGATAACGCCATTTATACAAGGGCAAGGATGCTGCCCCCGGCAAAGATCAGCGGGACAACTTTTGAAAAAACATTGATAGCAGAAGGTTCTATCATTCATGCATCCAGGATTGAGAATAGTGTGATCGGCATCCGTTCGAGAGTAGGATTTGGATCCACTGTGGTCAGCAGTTATATAATGGGTAATGACTATTATGAAACCCTGCTCGAAATTGCTCATGCACAAAAGATCGGTATCCCGTTATTTGGCATTGGTAATCACTGCTACATAAAAAATGCCATCATTGACAAGAATTGCAGGATTGGTGATGATGTTCGCATCAATGGCGGCACACAAATTGAAAATACTGATCATTCTCTTTATACTGTGAAGGACGGCATCGTTGTAGTGAAAAAAGGCGCTGTCATCCCTGACGGATTTGTGATCTGAGCAATAAATATTTCGCTTCTTTAATTGAACTGAAACCGTTCTGTTTGTGAACTCTTTTCTTATTAATTTACATCATGGCAAAAGCAAAGAAACCGGCGGAGGAATCAAAAACTGCTTCAGTGGAGGGATTGGGAATTAAAAAAAAAACGATTCCCTTTCTTACACGTTATGAGGAAACACATTTTGTTAATACCTCCAAACCTGCCTGGAATTATTCTTTGCTAACTGATGATGACGTAAAAAATTACCAGGACGGAACCAATTATCAATTGTACAAAAAATTCGGTTCCCATTCAATCAAAGTCAATAATGTATGGGGCATGTATTTCTGTGTGTGGGCGCCCAATGCCACATCAGTTTCTGTCATTGGAAATTTCAATCACTGGAAGGCGCATGAATATGAATTATTTCCACGCTGGGATAAAAGCGGCGTCTGGGAAGGTTTTATTCCCCATTTCAAGTTAGGAGAAGCTTACAAATATCATATTGTCGGTTATGCCGGACGTAAACAGGATAAAGGCGATCCTTTTGCCAACTTCTGGGAAAAAAGACCTGGTACGGCTTCCATCACCTGGGATATGTATTACGAATGGAAGGATACAAAGTGGATGAAGGAAAGAAAAAAGTATAATTCACACGATGCTCCATGGAGCGTTTATGAAGTCCACCTGGCAAGCTGGCAACGTCCCGATAAGAACGATGAAGAATCGTACAATACGTATGATCAACTAACAGAAAGATTAGTTCCTTATGTAAAAGAAATGGGATTTACCCATATTGAACTGATGCCGGTAATGGAACACCCGTTTGACGGAAGCTGGGGTTATCAATGCACTGGTTTTTTTGCACCCACATCAAGATTTGGCGATCCGCAGGGGCTGATGCGCTTTATTGATAGCTGCCATCAGCAGGGCATTGGCGTTATTCTCGACTGGGTGCCTTCACATTTTCCCTATGATGCACATGGATTATTCATGTTCGATGGTACTCATACCTACGAGTATGCAGATATGCGAAAAGGTTTTCATCCTGACTGGAACAGCTACATTTTTAATTACAAGAGGGGAGAAGTAAAATCATTTCTTATCAGCAGTGCAAGATTCTGGTTCGATCTTTTTCATATTGATGGCATTCGGGTAGATGCAGTTAGTTCGATGCTGAAACTAAATTATTCCAGGGAAGAAGGTGAGTGGGAACCCAACGAGTTTGGCGGTGATGGTAACCTGGAAGCCATTGCTTTTATTAAAGACCTGAATGAAACTATTTACCGTGATTTTCCCGATGTACAAACCATTGCTGAAGAAGCCACTGATTGGCCGGGAATTTCAAACCCAACATGGAATGATGGATTGGGTTTTGGAATGAAGTGGATGATGGGCTGGATGCATGATACATTGAATTATTTTAAGACCGACCCATTGCTGCGCCAGTTTCAGCAGGATAAATTTTCG
>JAHEZF010000251.1 GCA_023251215.1 Sphingobacteriales bacterium
ACGGCTGGTTTTCTACTGGTGATATCGGAATTTTTATTGACAACAAATTTTTAAAGATCACCGACCGTAAAAAAGAAATATTTAAAACCAGCGGCGGTAAATATGTGGCGCCATTGCCGATTGAAAATAAAATGAAAGAATCCAGCTGGATTGAGCAGATGATGGTAGTAGGCGCAGAAAGAAAATTTACTGCGGCTTTGATCGTCCCTGCATTTGCTGTGCTGAAGGAATGGTGTGCCGTACAGGGAATGGATTATCCCGGCAACGAAACCATCATTAAGAATGAAAAAGTGCTGGCAATATTCAAAGATGCGGTGGAACGGTACAACCAGTTCTTTAACCAGGTAGAGCAGGTAAAAAAATTTGAACTTTTACCCAATGAATGGACGATTGATGGCGGAGAACTGACCCCGACAATGAAACTAAAACGAAAAGTGATCATGGAGAAATACCGGGATGCGATTGAGAGGATTTATGCCGGATGAATTTTGTGAAAAATACAAGGTACGGGTAAGAGAATTTTTAAAGCTTCTTCAACAATACTTTTTTTTGCGAAAAATTAAATGCGGCATACAGCATTTCTAATAGATTATTCCAATTCTCTTTTTTTACATTCATTTGCTTGTAAAGTTTCTTTACCAGTATCTTCAGTTGGTTCCCTTCTACCGATGCCATCACCGCAAAAGTTCCTGTTTCATTATCAATATTCATGTTCAGGTTATTTATGCCAACAGCTTTGTAACCATCAGGAATAGTAAAGCTGATGATATTTCTTAAACTTCGCGGGAAGCTCAGATAAGCATCAAATTCTCTTGTCTTTTCATCCCGTGGTATAAAAAACTGGTCGCCGATAAGGCCGGGAACAGAAACAAGCAGATCCTGACCCGCAATTTTAACCATATCACTCAGCTCAAATTTATTAGTATAGTTCAACTCCTGTTTGCGCCAGGTTCGTCCATCGGAGTTAAGAATAAATTCATTGTAAGCGCTGATATTATCATAGTCATCTTCCAGCGCTTTTTTCATATACTCCAGCTTGCGGGTCTTGTCTTCTTTTTTTCTTTCTCTCAGTTTGTCTTCAAACTTTTCCAGCACCATGCCGGTCAACCCTGTCCGAACATCGTCTTCTCCGCCATAACTTCGGTAATCATCGTCCAGCGCAGTAGTGTAGATCATTGCCTGCACATTATAATTCTGCTTGCTGAGGCCCGTAATTGATTTTTGGTGAATTACAATCATGTTCCTGCTGCCTGTATCCATTGTTGCGGAAATAGTATTGGTGGTTATATTCTCTTCGGGATTGCCGGCGGGTAATGTAACAGGAGTAGCTGTTGGATTTTTACCCAGCGAAATAATATAAGCAGGTGTATTCAAAAATTCTTCCCTGTAATCATAGGGATTGGAAAATAAAGTAGCGTTGAATATATATTTATTTTTTACCCGTACTATCCATTCCGGTTCCGTTCTGAAAATTATATTTTCCGGCTGGGTAAGTGTTGCCGGTGTCGTGACAATGAGGTCATAAGGAATTTTCCGGAGATCAAGGCATTGTGTAAGGCAGGATGCAAATAATTCGCTGGGAAAACCATTGGCTTTGTAAAATGAAAGATGGCGCAGCACATAATAAGCTTTTGCGATAAAATCATCCTCCCGCATATCAGCATAACCAATTTGTTTAAGGTAAGCCTTAGCCAACGAATAATAATAAGAACCGTCCAGTTTATTGTACAGCACATTCATTTTTTTGGCCAGTTCTTCCGGGCTGATGTTTTGTTTCAATTCGCCTTTGTCGCCAATGAACAGGTCTGAACGGTTTTCGGTCCTGGAAAAAACGATCTGGAATTTTACCATCGGCAACACGACAAAACTGTTGATCCAGCGGGTATCTTTCAGTTTCTCCCGGTTACGGTCTTCCCAGGTATAATCAACATTGCTGTTACCGGTTTCTTTGAACTCTGGCGCACCCATTGTTGATTTTGAATTCACAAAAGATTTATCATCGGTATCAATTTCAAATTTCTGGCTTAGTACCGGGTATTCCCTTGTGCATACATAATAGATGGGATCAAATTCGATAAAGCTCATTTTCTTTATCGTATTATCATCGTAGAAAATGGTGCCGTAGTCAATAATATCACCGGGATCGAGATCAGGAACAGCAAGTTTATAAAAAATAATCCGGCTGCGGCTTTTATCGTAATAAGTAGCTGCCTTGCCAATGTATGGCTGAAAAGTTGAGGGAACATCACTGTTGTCTTCAACCAATATTGCATTGCGTAACGAAACATCCTGTATGCTGCCGTTTGATTTAATAACCCGGATACCGGCCCCGTCTTTTGATGAGCCGATACGAAACCAGACCGAGGAATAAGAATTAACTGCATCCCTGTCGTTGAGTTTGATGCGCCGGCGGGTTATTTCATACACGGCCAGTTTATTGGCATCTTTATCAAAAGAAAATTTTGTTTTTTGTGCAATGATGATACCGCTTTCATCCTTCCATTTTTCCGGCACGACGCTTACAGAAAAATCAGGATCGGGATCATCCCAAACCGGTTTCATATTATCGGCAATATCTTTTAGTTTGGATGGGCTGAATGTATCGTCATCCTGTGCATTTATTACTGTTGAAATTGATAAGAATGTAAGTAAGTAAAAAAGCTTATTCATGAAATTTTTCGAATTATTATTTTGAATCCTTCTATTATCACGGTTTTTTAACAAGAATAAGATTGCTGTTGAAATCCTTTAATTTTTTGACAAAAGTTTTCCAGTTTTCAAAATCTTCTTTATGGATGCGTCCGGTATTGAAGGATAAAGTTTTATTGAACGTTACTTTATTATCTTTTGCTGTATAAGAAGCAGTAACGCCGTAATCTGCAGCCTGTTCACTGATAGAACCGGGTAAAGAAACCACTTTATATCCTGACGGTAACGTAAGCTCGGTCTGGTCTTCCGCCACATAACTTGAATAAAGAGCATAATCCTGCTGGCGGTCTTTATCGGGAATAAAGCTTTTCAGATTTTCTGCAAAAAAATCTATTCCCACATACACTTCTTTATTTTCTGTAATTACATAATTGCTAAGATCAATGTCTCCTTCTATTGTTACCGGTATTTCCCGGTTGCCAAGATCAGAGGTATTTACATTAGAAACCACCAGATTCCTGTTGCCGAATTCCAAAAAGCGTTGAATAAATTTTTTTCTTGCATCAGCTGGCAGGTCATGATAGTATTGATGAAATTCTGTTCTTTGTTCACCGGTCAAAGTTACTTTTACATGACCTTTTAGAATAGTATCTTTTAACTGGAAAATGGTTTGAGTGAGTATCTTGCTTTTATCTTTCTCCATTACCGGCACTTTTTTTACATCATACTTATCGCCTTTGCCTATCAGCACTTCCTTACCCTGAATACGCCAGGCGTAAT
>JAHEZF010000252.1:0-1651 GCA_023251215.1 Sphingobacteriales bacterium
CACCAATCAATGTGTCTTCATGTAAAAGCAATATTCTTCCTGTCCGTTTCACTGCTTCTCTTATAGCTAAATAATCAAGTGGTGCCAGTGTTCTTAAATCTAAAATGTCAATTGAGATTTCAGGATGTTCAGCTGCATAATCTTCTGCCCAATGCACCCCGGCCCCATAAGTAATAATGGAGATCTCGTCTCCTTCTCTCACATGCCTTGCTTTACCGATCTCAATTTCATAATACTCTTCCGGCACAGGGCCGCTAACACTTCTGTATAATGCTTTATGCTCGAAATATAGCACTGGGTTTGGGTCATTGATAGCAGCAATCAATAATCCTTTTGCATCAATTGGTGTTGAAGGATAAACAACTTTCAATCCGGGCACATGAGTAAACCATGCTTCATTGCTCTGCGAATGAAATGGCCCTGCACCAACACCGGCGCCTGTCGGCATGCGAATCACTACATCTGCCCCGCTTGGGCGGGGTCCCCAGCGGTAATGAATTTTGGCAAGATTATTTACGATTTGATTAAAGCCAACTGTCACAAAGTCGGCAAACTGCATTTCCATCATACTCTTAAATCCTTCCAATGATAAACCTAATGCAGTACCAACAATTGCACTTTCACATAATGGGGTATTTCTTACTCTTTCTTTTCCAAATTCCTGCACAAATCCTTCTGTTATTTTAAATGCGCCGCCGTATTCTGCAATGTCCTGTCCCATGAGGATAAGGTTGGGATGCTGTTGCATGCTTTGGTGAAGTCCTTGTTTAATTGCATCAATTAACCTGAGGTCTGAAGTCGGAAGTCCGAAGCCGGAATGAGAAGTTGAATTATTTATGACTCTGACTTCTGACCTCTGACTTCTGGCTTCCGCATACACATCTTCCAACTCTTCCTCCGTATCTGCCACCACCGGTTTTGTATCAAATCCGATTTTCAGCTCAGCCTCAATTTTATCCTTAAACTCATTCCTTATCTCCGCTACTTTCATTTCATTCATTACACCCTGCTCAATGAGCCATCGTTCATAATTTTTGATCGGATCTTTTTGCTCCCACAACCTGAACAAATCCTGGGGAATATATTTTGTACCGCTGGCTTCTTCATGCCCCCGCATCCTGAACGTTATGCATTCGACCAGGTAAGGTTTCTGATTTTTTATGCAATACTCCCTGACTCCTTTTATCGTATCAAAAACCGTGAGAATATTATTTCCATCAATGGCCACCCCTTCCATTCCATAACCCTTTGCTTTATCCACTAAACTGATGCAGCGGTATTGTTCACTCACCGGCGTACTTAATCCATAACCATTATTTTCAATAATAAATATCACGGGTAGATCCCAGACAGCCGCCACATTCAAGGCCTCATGAAAGTCTCCTTCGCTGGTTCCGCCTTCACCTGTAAATGCCAATGAAACTTTATTTTCTCTTTTCAATTTATAAGCCAGCGCTACGCCATCGGCAATAGCTAACTGCGGACCAAGATGAGAAATCATTCCGCAGATATGATGTGCTGCATTACCAAAATGAAAACTTCTTTCCCTTCCCTTGCTGTATCCTTCCTGCGCCCCTTGCCACTGCATAAATAATTTGTGGAGTGGCATGTTTCGGGTAGTAAATACACCGAGGTTACGATGGAGGGGCAT
>JAHEZF010000252.1:1751-3425 GCA_023251215.1 Sphingobacteriales bacterium
ACCAGTTCATAAAACTCCTCCGGTTTAAAATATTTTTGCGCCAGTTGCTGAAGTTCTTTCGCAGTAACAGTTTTAATTGTATTGATGGAGTCGTAAAAATATTTTTCGTCAAGCTCATTCAGTATAATGTTTTTCCAGCGGGCAATGATCTGGAAAGGCCCATCCAGGTCGCCAAGTATGCTGCCCATCATATAATTGCGGACCAGCGATAATTCATCTTCCTCAACTAATTCCTCCCTCAGGTCTTTCATTTCTTTATACACTTCCTGTATCGTTGCTTCACAAACATCTTTTCCGGCTTCAGTACTTATCATCCATGCAGAGTGCTGAATATGGTTGTGCAGGTAACTATGGATACCGTAAGTAAATCCTTTGTCTTCCCTTATATTGCTCATCAGCCTTGAACCAAAAAAACCGCCAAACAAAGCATTCAACACCTGTGCTTTTAAAAAATCAGGATGATGACGATTGGGAAAAGGCCGGGCAATGCGGACCGATCCCTGCACACCCTCCGGGTCGTTTGTTACACGGAACTTTTTTTCTGTAGCCGGTTCTGTGAGATTTTTCTTTATCTCAATTTTATTGTTAGAAAGATCGCCGAAATAGTCATTCAATAATTTTTCGAGGTTGCCGGGTAATTTACCTGCCACAAACATGACGAACTTTCCCTGCTGATAATATTTTTTATAAAACTCCAGCAATTGCTCTCTTTGCAGTTTATCAAATTCTTCTGCATTGCTGAATTTTCCATATGGGTGTTTCTGCCCATATAAATAAGCATCTATTAAACGGCCGGCGACAAAATCACTTTTTTTCAGATTTACTTTCAACCGTTGCTTCATGTTTTGCTGATAAATAGCCAGCTCATTTTGCGGCATGGTGGAGTCGGTGATCACTTCCCTTACCACAGGTAATAATTCGCTGATATGTTTGGTGAGGCAATGAAGACTGATCGTTGCTGTTTCATTAAAACAACTGCGGTTCAGGTATGAGCCAAAGTATTCAAAATGTTCATTGATCTCAAAAGCTGTTTTTTTACCCGTTCCGTTGCGTAATAAAAAATTAGTAGTGGCTGCCACCAGGTTTTGCTCTTCGAACCAATTGCCCGCAAAGAACACCCATTCCACCAGCATTACTTCTTCAGCGCCGGCATCAATGGCATATACTTCAGCGCCGTTATGTAATACGATCTTTTGATACGGTTTCAGTTGGAATTTTAAATCTACCGCATCAACAATGCCCGGAATTTTTTTCCTGTCTAAAACATTTATCTTTTCCCTGACGTCCATAATCAATTTTGTGACAGATAATAAATCGTATTGCTGTTTTCATTTCTGAAGATATTCCTGCTTTCCTGTAAAATATCTTCCGTAGTGACCGCACCATATTTTTCCAGTTCAAAATTCATCCACGAAGCATCGCCCAGTAATTCATAATAAGCAAGACTGTTGGCCCGGCTCATCACACCCATGTCTTCAAATGCGATCATACTTTCTGTTTTATTTTTTACTTTCTGTAATTCAGCTTTGCTTACCTGATCGTTTTTCATTTTATCCAATTCCTCTTCTACTGCTTTTTCAGCATCCTCCATTTTAATTCCTTTCACCAGTTTGCCTTCGATAGCCAGCAGGCCCGCATCGGTACTGCCAAAATGATAGCATTCGATATTGCTGA
>JAHEZF010000253.1 GCA_023251215.1 Sphingobacteriales bacterium
CTTCCATTACCAAATAGCGACGCAGTTGCAGAATAATATCCAACGGACTAATGCTGACCGGGCATTCCTGCACGCAGGCATTGCAGGTGGTGCAGGCACGCAGTTCTTCTACAGAAATATAATCATGCAGCAAAGCCCTGCCATCATCTTTGAACTCACGATTCTTATTAATGTTTCTGCCAACTTCTTCTATACGGTCACGGGTATCCATCATAATTTTTCGAGGTGATAATAATTTACCTGTTTGAGTAGCAGGGCAGGCAGCAGAACATCTTCCACATTCTGTGCAACTGTAAGCATCCATCAGGTTCTTCCAGCTCAGATCTTTAATATCTTTGGCGCCAAATTTTTGCGGTTGAGGCGCAAGATTTTGCATCCCGGCCCCTGATGGAGCCAATTCGGGTTTCATTGCATACAATACTTCTTTCTGCACGGATTCCATGTTATCCATTTTGCCCATTAGTTCCAATCTTGTATAATAAGCGTTGGGAAAAGCAAGTACAATATGGAGGTGCTTGGAGTAGGGCAGGTAATTCAGAAAAGCAAAGATGCCTGTAATGTGCAACCACCAGCAGCTTCTTTCAATTGTTTGTACTCCTTCATTGCCGATGCCATTTAAAACAGGATGCAGGTATTGTGACAAAATAAAATTACCGGTTGGGTTGGCGGCATAATGTTCAATGCCTTTTGTCTGCAACAAAGTATCACTGGCATTCAGCGTAAGAAACAGCGCCATTAAAATTATTTCTATGATCAATATGTAATTAGCATCACTTCTGGGCCAGCCATCAAGATCGTGACTGATGAATCGTTTCAGCTTGATGATATTCCGCCGGATAAGAAAAATGGCACAGGCCAATAATACCAGCAGGGCCAGCACTTCAAAAGCATTAATGAGAAAAGAATATAACCCTTTCAATGGTTCGGCAAACAGGCGATGGGTTCCAAAGATTCCATCCAGGAAGATCTCCAACACTTCAATATTAATGATGATGAACCCGGCATAAATAAAGAAGTGCATTACGGCTACCAGTGGGTTGCGGAACATTTTCTTTTGACCCAAAGCCAGCAGTAAAACATTTCTCCAGCGCTGGCCGGGGTTATTGCTGAAATCTTCGTCACGGCCCAGCTTGATATTTCGTCTTATCTCTTTTACTTTTCGGGCAAAAAGCCAGATGGCCAGTATGCTGATACCGGTAAATAAAATTTGTTGTGCAATTTGCATGACGATCAATTACAAATGCTAATTTAAGGTTTGTCGCCGGAAGTGGTCAGAAATAAATCGCATGAACTTTACATTTCCCGTTCGAAAATTCCAAAGCAGGCGCCGGGAATTTAAAGGCACTCAAAAAAGTAAAAAGAACTTTCACTGCTTTTTTATTGGTTTTAATCTTACTCAGATCAATATCAGGCGCTACATACCACTGCCGGTAGCGTTTAATATCCCTTCGATTAAAAATAATGTTTCCGTTTTTATCTGTCCCGGTATTTTCTGTGCCGCCAAACATGCCTTCAGCGCCATAGCCAAGAGAGAATGATAACCAGGGCGGTAATTTTGACTTTGGAAAGAATGACCTGATGTTGGCGCTGGCCCAATAGGTTTGTCCATTATAATCTTTCAGGAAACGTTCTGATTCTTTTTTCCCGAACAGCACATCACTGCGCTGGTTTAATGATGGGTCGCCATAATTTTTTCTGTGAAAAGAAAATTTCAATTTGATACGTTGATCATTCCAGGCCAGTTCCTGTGCCACTAAAGCGCCGCTGCCAAGAATATTAGTCCCGAAATCTGTCCAGCTCCATCCCCATTCAGCGCTAAAGCCATCAAGTACTTCAATTGCGGTTTGATAAAAGGCACCGCTCATACCACCGAGCCAGATGCGTTTCTTCCGGTCAATGCCTGTCCACCGCCAGAGTTCCATGCTGCCCCGGCTTTCGGCATAGGCGCTGTACAGGTGACCTACTTTATCTACCTGTTTCCATTCAGGAAAATCATTAAAAAAATGAAAGCTGCTTTGCGGATATTTTTTATACCAGGCAGAATAGAGGCCGATCATGGCGCTGCCGTATCCTGCTACATTGCCACCAATGACAAGCCGGATTCTTTTTTTATCAGGTACCTGATGAATAACTTCCGGATTACTTTTAATGTCAATTGGCCCGACAGTAACAATGCTGGAGTCCTGTCCCATTAGATTTTCGAAAGAAATTGCAATAGCAAGAAGTATGATAATTTTTTTTACCACAGTAGAGCATAAAGGTTTTGCACAGAGCATCACAGAGATGAGATTGATCAATAACAAATTTACGTTTCCTTATTCTATTCAGATTGGAATGATAAAATTCAATAACTTTCATCCAAAAAGTTTAAACATTAAATGGGCAATATGGACGAAGCGATACAGGCAAAAGTAAATACATGGCTTTCTGGAAATTTTGACCAGGCTACAAAAGATGAGATTCTCCGGTTACAAAAAGAAAAACCGGATGAACTGGCTGATGCTTTTTATAAAAATCTTGAATTTGGCACCGGCGGTCTTCGGGGTATTATGGGTGTGGGCTCTAACCGGATGAATAAGTACACCGTGGGTATGGCGACGCAGGGTTTTTCCAATTACCTGAAACAATGTTTTGAAGCTGATGTCAAAGTTGCCATAGCACATGACAGCCGCAACAACAGACGATTTTTTGCAGAAACAGCAGCGAAGGTATTTGCCGCAAATGGGATCAAAGTTTTTTTATTTGAAGATATGCGTCCCACTCCTGAATTGTCTTTTGCTATCCGTCAGCTGAAATGCCAGGGCGGAGTGGTTTGCACCGCTTCACACAATCCGAAGGAATATAATGGATACAAAGCTTACTGGGATGATGGCTCGCAACTGGTGCCGCCGCATGATAAAAATGTAATTAAGGAAGTGGATAAGATCGCATCTGTTGACGATGTTAAGTGGGCAGGAGGTGAATCCGATATTATGATCATTGGAAAAGAAATAGACGAAGCTTATATGGACATGGTGAAAGGATTAAGTGTGTATCCTGAAATTATTGCAAAGCATCGTGACCTGAAGATTGTTTATACACCTATTCATGGCACGGGGATCAGGATGGTGCCGCTGGTGCTGGAAAAATTTGGTTTCAACAATGTTCATATTGTAAAAGAACAAAGCATGCCGGATGGAAATTTTCCAACGGTAGTGTATCCCAACCCGGAAGAAAGTGAAGCAATGAGTTTAGGATTAAAACTGGCTGAAAGCTTAGATGCAGATATTTTATGTGGCACCGATCCGGATGCAGATAGGATTGCTATTGGTGTAAAAGACCTAAATGGCAAATGGGTGCTGATGAATGGCAACCAGACTGCTGTTCTTGCTTTCAACTATTTGATTGAAGCAAGAAAAACAAAAGGCATTGCAAAGCCCAA
>JAHEZF010000254.1 GCA_023251215.1 Sphingobacteriales bacterium
GACCATGCTTTTTAAATGCCTGCACATCTTTTTCCTCAACTGAAACAACGATACCACTATTGGCATAGGGATTATTTCGTTTGGATGGGGACCAGCCATTTACTACCAGTTCTCCGGGATGAGTAGCAGCGGGTGCAATAATACCTCCGGGGCACATGCAAAAGGAAAATACTCCCTTGCCGTCTATTTGCTGTACCCAACTATATGAAGCAGGAGGCAGAAATATTTCCCGCTTGTTACAGTGGTATTGGAGGGTGTCAATTAATGCCTGCGGATGTTCAACCCTTATACCAAGCGCAAAGGGTTTAAATTCGATTAATATTCTTTTTGCATGAAGCATCTGAAAAACATCCCTTGCTGAATGCCCTGTGGCAAGAATGACTGCCTGCCCATCATAAATATGACCATCGGCAGTTTTTACTCCCGTTATTTTACCCTTATCAATTAACAGATCAATTACTTTCTTTTCAAAAAAGAAATCAGCACCGCAATCAATTATCTGTTTGCGAATTGCCGTAATGATTTGTGGAAGCTTATTAGTGCCAATATGCGGATGGGATTCATATAATATGTTTTCTTCAGCCCCAAATTGAACAAAGAGATTTAATATCCTGTTTATATCCCCTCGTTTGGTGCTGCGGGTATACAGTTTGCCGTCACTGTAAGTACCGGCCCCGCCTTCACCAAAGCAATAATTGCTATCGGGGTTTACAATCCCTTCTTTATTGAGGATGGCCAGGTCTCTCCGCCTTGCTCTTACATCTTTACCTCGTTCTAAAATGATGGGTTTAATGCCCTGTTCTATCAGCATAAGGGCAGCAAACAAACCGGCAGGTCCTGCTCCAATAATAATAACCCTTTGTGGACTATTACTAATTTCCCGGGGGACAAACAAAACCATTTCCCGTTGTTGCCAGGGCTCATCAATATATGCTTTGAGTGAAAGATTTACCCATGCTTGTTTTCCCCTGGCGTCAATGGAATGTTTCAGGATGGTAAAACCAAAAACAGATGACGGCTTTATTGCTTCAGATTGTGCAATGTATTTTTTGATAAGCTGATCACTGGCTACTTCCGATGGAAGGAGTTTAAGAGTAAGGGTCTTTTGCATACAGTCAGGTTTTTATCCTGAAATGGATACAAAGGTGCAGATAAATCCCGGTTAAGGCTTAGTTTATCGAAAATTGACGACAGGGTAATAAAATAGTCCGACAAATAAAAAATATGTTTTTAGAAATGTTCCTGGTGCAGGATAAAAATGTTTATCTTCAAAAAAATTCATCATTTATAAAAGAACTCTGATAATAATAATGGACCAAGTACATACTTTTTTTTGATAATCCCGGTGGCTATAAAGACAAATAAATAGATTATGATCTGGTAAACCTTGAGGGTTAGACAGGCATTGTTTTAGACAGGCTTGATTTTGAATTTTCCAAATTTTTTTGGAAAAAAACGGCAAAACCTGAAAGTATTTTAGTTTCTCAAAAAACAAGGGGGTAAAAATTTTTTTTTAGAAAAGATTTATAGATATTCGCCTCCCTGTCATACAGTTTTTTTAATTGATGGTCTAAATGAAATCCTTTGAAATTCTTCGACAAACAATAGTTAACCCGGTATAAACTGCTTACTAACTGATGGAGAAAAATGCTGAAAAAGTTTGGACCAGTTGTTTGAAGATCATCAAAGACATTGTTGAGAGGCAGCATTATAAAACCTGGTTCGAGCCTATTATCCCTGTATCATTAAAAAATAATGTACTCGTTATCCAGGTACCCAGTCAATTCTTTTTCGAATATCTCGAAGAACATTACGTAAATTTATTGGCGAAGACATTAAAAAGGGAATTGGGTAAAGAGGCCCGGTTGGAATACCGCATCATGGTGGATAGTGGTAACAGTAAAAACAAACCGCTTACCATGGATGTAACCGGGCAGGGTTATAAAACTTTTTCAAACAACGAAATGGATTTTCCTCTTGTTATAAATAATCCCGTAAAGAATCCGTTCGTTATCCCGGGTCTTAAAAAGATGCAGATTGACCCGCAGCTGAATCACATTTATACTTTTGAAGCATTTATTGAAGGGGACTGCAACCGGGTAGCCCGCCGGGCCGGTAAAACTGTGGCAGAGAAGCCCGGGGCCAACTCATTTAACCCCCTTGTTATATATGGCGGAGTAGGCTTGGGTAAGACACACCTGGCTCAGGCTATTGGAAATGATGTGAAAAGAACCAATGCCAATAAGGTAGTATTATATGTAAGCTCCGAAAAGTTCATTAACCAGTTCATGGATCATAGCCGCAACAATGCTATTAACGATTTCATCCATTTTTACCAGTTGATTGATGTATTGATCATTGATGATGTGCAGTTTTTTGCCAAGGCAGAAAAATCTCAGGATGCTTTTTTTGCCATATTTAATCACCTGCACCAATCCGGTAAGCAATTGATATTAACGTGTGATAAGCCACCTAAAGACCTGGAAGGTGTACAGGAAAGATTATTAAGTCGTTTCCGTTGGGGTTTAAGTGCAGACTTACAGGTTCCCGATTATGATACCCGTATCGAAATTCTGGAACGTAAGATGAAAAATGATGGCCTGGAAATACCTAAAGAGGTGGTTAAATATATTGCTTACAACATCAGTAATAACGTAAGAGAACTGGAAGGCGCCCTGATATCATTGATGGCGCAATCTTCACTAAACCGCAGAGAGATCGATCTGGATCTGGCCAAAAAAGTGTTACGCAATTTTGTAAAATCATCCAGCAAAGAAATTACGATTGAAACCATTCAGCGAATGGTTTGCGAATACTTCGATGTGCCTTATGATAAACTGTTGCAAAAAACCCGCAAGAGAGAAATCGTACAGGCACGACAGATCACTATGTATCTGGCAAAAGCATTTACCAAAAATTCATTGAAAACAATCGGGGAACATTTTGGCGGCAGAGATCATACTACTGTTATCCATTCCTGCCAGACAGTTAAGGACCTGATGGATACTGATGGTGTATTCAGGGAAAATGTACTGGAGCTTCAGCAAAAAGTGCAACTGGCAGCAATGTGAGTATTTAAAAATAAAAATTTAGATGTGAGTTTGTCCCGCCTCAGGCGGGATTGTTTTTTGGGATTTGCTGACATTAATCTTTATTTTTGCCACCCTATTTAAGTATTTAGGAGAGGTTCCGCCGGTTGGCGGACGAAAGCCCCGGTTTGCTGATTATAACTAATATAGAAAGTAAACCGGAGTTTAAAAATTCGGAGAGGTGCCTGAGTGGCCGAAAGGGCCGGTTTGCTAAACCGTTGTACGGGCTTTAACCTGTACCGAGGGTTCGAATCCCTCCCTCTCCGCCAACTTGCAGAATGCTGCAAGTTTTTTTATAAGGCACGGGAGGTAATTCAGCCCGGCCGTCG
>JAHEZF010000045.1 GCA_023251215.1 Sphingobacteriales bacterium
ACTTCATCCCCCCTCATAGTTGTAGATGAAGACTTAATAATTTCGTCAATTCTTTTTAACCCTTTATCCAATGTTCTCAAAAAAGCTTCTTCTTCTTCTTTTACAACCTTGTTCACAAAATCACCCTGTTTCAGCAATTCAGGAAAAACGTTTTCAAACTGTTCTGCGATAACAGGGACTAATTGATGCAACAAAGGCTGTTTGTAATCGAGATAAGAA
Source organism: Sphingobacteriales bacterium (assembly GCA_023251215.1). Classification (GTDB taxonomy): domain Bacteria; phylum Bacteroidota; class Bacteroidia; order Chitinophagales; family Chitinophagaceae; genus JAHEZF01. Next base: position 220 of record JAHEZF010000045.1, read on the forward strand.
TAGTAATACCGAACGGCCCTGCGTAAAATTCTGCGGATTACATAACCTGCTCCAGTGTTTGAAGGCAGCTGCCCATCAGCAATCGTAAAAGCAATAGCCCTGATATGATCGGCGATCACTCTGAACGCAATATCTTTTTTATTATCTCCTCCTTCATATTTCTTTTTAGTTATTTTTTCAATTTCTTCAATCGTTCCGGTAAATATATCAGTATCGTAATTTGAATTTTTATTTTGCAGCACTCTCACCAATCTTTCCAAACCCATTCCGGTATCCACATGTCTGGCAGGTAATGGTTCCAGGCTTCCATCTTTTAACCGATTAAATTGGATAAATACATTGTTCCATATTTCGATCACCTGCGGATTGTCTTTATTGATTAAATTTTTACCGTTTATCTTTTTTCTTTCCTCATCGCTTCTGCAATCCACATGTATCTCCGTGCAGGGGCCGCAGGGTCCGGTGTCGCCCATTTCCCAGAAATTATCTTTTTTACCGAACTGAAGAATCCTGTCAGGCTTTAACCATTTTTTCCATTCAGCAATGGCTTCCTCATCTTTGGGAAGTTTTTCATCACCACCAAATACTGTTACATATAATTTGTCTTCCGGTATTTTGTAAATTTTTGTCAGCAATTCCCAGCTCCATTCAATCGCTTCTTTTTTAAAGTATCCTGCCTGTGGCTGGGCAGGATCCCCAAAACTCCAGTTGCCCAGCATCTCGAACATGGTGTGATGATAAGTATCCACTCCCACTTCTTCCAGGTCATTATGCTTGCCGCTAACCCGGAGACATTTTTGTGTATCGGCCACTCTTGTATAAGCCGGTTTTTTATTGCCCAAAAAATAATCTTTGAATTGGTTCATTCCGGCATTGGTGAACATGAGGGTGGGATCATCTTTTACTACAATAGGCGCTGATGGAACAATTTGGTGCCCTTTGGAACGGAAAAAATCCATAAAAGAGTTTCGTATATCTGCGCTGGTCATATTGTGAATAGTGAATGGTGATCCCGATAGCTATCGGGAGTGAATGGTAAGTTACGGGTTACGGGTTGCGAGTTATGAGTTATGTGCAGTAACCTTGATATTGACAATTCACTATATTTTATTGCTGGCCGTTTATTGCTCAATAGAATTACTGCAGCATAAGAGTGCGACGCAAGGGACGATGATAGTAGTACTGCAGCCGGGAACATAATTATCACAAACGTTTTAAAACCTGTTTTCAAAAATAATGGGTTGATTTTTGCGGTTTATCGGTCTATATTTGTCTTCCCCCGCAAGTTGCTGCGGGCAGGCGCAAAGGTAAAAGATTCATGCCGCATTTGTACTCTTGAAACACCTAAGGCATTGCACATGAAGAAAATCAAGTATTATTATAATACCAATACGCTGCGCTACGAAAAGCTGGAAACTCCGTTTCGGGTAAAGCTGTTGCGTATTTTTGGTTTTATAGCTGCTGCCTTTGTTACGGCTGCATTGATATCGCTTCTTGCATTCCGGTTTATTGGTTCGCCTAATGAAAGATTATTGCGCAGCGAAAATGCCCGCCTGCGTGACCATTATAAAGAGTTGCTGGATCAGCTTAAAGCTATTCAGCTTGAAATGAAAGAAGTGGAAGGGAGAGATAATAATGTGTATCGTGCTATTTTTGAAGCTACTCCCATACCTGACAGTGCAAGGGCCAAAGACCTGGAAAAACAAATTGAAATTGCTTCTGTTGAAAGCATGAAGGACAATGAACTGGTTTCTTCAATCGGCGCATTATTAAATAGCCTGAGCAACGAGGTGAAAGTACAGAAAGCATCCTTTAACGAAATAGATGGATTACTGAAAAATAAAGAACAACTTTTATCCCATACACCTGCTATACAACCGGTGAGCAATAAGGACCTTAACCGGACTGCTTCGGGTTTTGGTTACCGCATTGATCCCATCTATAAAACCGTGAAGTTTCATGCAGGGCTTGATTTTACTGCGCCGCAGGGCACACCCATCTATGCAACAGCAGATGGAATAATAACCACAGCCGGCAATACAGGCGATGGCTATGGCAATCATGTTGTCATTAATCACGGGTATGGTTATGAAACACTGTATGGTCACATGGTTCGGGTAAAAGCGAGAGATGGCCAACAAGTAAAACGTGGCGAAGTGATAGGCTGGGTAGGCAGCACAGGTAAATCAACCGGGCCGCATTGCCATTATGAAGTACATAAAAATGGCCAAAAGATAGATCCCATTTATTTCTTCTATAACGATCTTACACCGGAACAATTTGACCTGCTACTGAAAAAAGCAGCCGCTTCCAATCAAAGTTTCGATTAAAAAACGCATAAAGATGTTTTAGCCAATTTTTCCACACTGGTGAGCTACTGCAAATAACCTCTCCGGGCTTTGTATCTTTGCAATACAATGGGAAAGTCATTAACACAGTTAACATTTGATTTTGCCGGGACCGAAGTCTCGGAAAATACTTCGCCTGTTGTTCCTCTTATTATTCCGGAAGAAAAAATAATTGCTGCGGTACAAGAGCCCATCGTGCCTGTGAGTCCCGATAGCAATCAGTTGAGTTCAGAGGGGGATATAAAAAAAACAAAACCAACTTCAACCCGTGGCCGCCGCTCCCTGAAAGATATTTCCATTAACGCCGACCTGATCAATATTCCTCCCGATGAAATTCTTTTCCAGAAACAATATTATTCTATTGGTGAAGTTGCCACCATGTTCAGGGAAAATCAATCGCTGATCCGGTACTGGGAAACGGAATTTGACATCCTGCAGCCCCGGAAGAACCGGAAAGGAGACCGTTTTTTTCGTCCCGTTGATATTAAAAACCTTGTTCTTATTTATGACCTGCTGCGCCGCCGCAAATTTACCATTGAAGGCGCCAAGGATTACCTGAAGAAAAATAAAAGAGCCGAGGAAAAATTTGCAATGATTCAATCGCTGGAAAAGATAAAAGGTTTTTTACTGGAATTAAAAGCTAATCTCTAGCTCTGCACTTTGCAACTTTAACAGCCCCTGTTTCATCTTTTGACTGCGCCCTTTTACTTTTGCCATCACCATATTTAGTAATCATGAAAAAAATTATCCTTTTTGCCGCCGGTGCCTTATTAATCAAAAGCTTTTCTTTCTCTCAAAACCAGTTCCAGGTATTGGCAGAACGGCCTAATGAAAAAACGTATAAAGGGATTATTTCCCGGGAAGCATTAGTGAATGATACTTCATTTAAATGGTATGCTGAGAATATAAAGAGTTATACTCCCAATGTTGATGCAGTAGCCGGATTAAAGAAGAATGCAGACTCTATACAATTACTCACTTTTATGGGTACATGGTGCGATGATTCGCAATTTATCATTCCTAAATTTTTCACACTGATTGATGCAGCCGGCTTTTCTTCGGACCGGGTTACACTGATCGGCGTAGACCGTAGTAAAAAAACACTCAGCCATCTTGCCGAAGCGCTGAATATAAAAAACGTTCCTACTATCATTGTTATGAAAAACGGTGTTGAGATGGGCCGTGTGGTAGAATACGGCAAGTATGGATTATTTGATAAGGAACTGGGAGAGATCATCAACTCCATTGACAAAAAGTAAATTCATAATTTGCACCGAAAGATTTGTTTGGAAAAAATATTGAATGGGCAAAAGAATCACTCAGTGCAGGGTATAAATTTCGATGCCATCTTTTTTCAATGCATACAAACGGGATGTAGTAAAGTTGAATGACCTGCTACGGTAAATCTGCTCCGGCATCTTCCATTCATCCAGGCGGAAACTGCTTATCTCGTAACGATAGATGCTGTCTGCCTTTGCGCCAAAAATATATTTACCTGTTACTTTAAAATTTTGCCAGTGACTTATTACAATGTTATTCTTCAGTGAGCCATAGTAATCAAATACATAAACTCCCTGCAGGGAATCGTAGAGATAAACATATTTGTTCTCATCAAATATTTTTATGGGTGATGGCGCCTGTCCCAGCAACAACCTGAAATCAGGAGTTTCCTGCAGCAGCTTTCCGTCTTCATCAATTTTCTTCAGTTTGTTTTCCAGTTCATCATATAACCAGATCTTATTATCGTATGATTGACCAATAGCTTTTACCTGCAGGATATTTTGTTTCCTCAGGTCAATGCTGTTGCGGATGTTGAGATACCGGTCCAGCATTACTATTGTGGCAAAATCTTTATAATATAACAATACTTTCAATGGGTTTGAAACATCAATCAATGTGGCCTGTCCGAATTTTTTTACATCATTATACGAAGCTACTGAGTCGCCGTTGGCATCAAATTTACAGATACGGTTCCTGCTGCTGAGAACATAAACATTATCAAGATTGTCAACCGTAAAATCAACAATATCCCCGTGTATCACGTTAATTAGTTTAAAAGCCGTATCGGTTTGTGCTTTGCCTGAGGCTGAAAAACCAAGCAGGAATACAAATATGTTCGATAGTTTTTTCATTCAGTTTCGGATGATCTTCCCATCTTTTCCTTTGTATGATTTTAAATCCAGTTTTTCCCCGTCAAACACGGCATAAGTATAGTAGCGGATCCAGTCACCAAGGTTAATGTACCGGCTGCCCTCACCCCCAACCCCTCTCCCTTTTGGGGAGAGGGGAGATAGACGATAGTCAATAGCCAAATGTCTATGCCCGAACATAAAAAAATCAATATTTCTTTTCCTCAATATTTCTTTACAGTAAATGATAAGCCACTCTTTGTCTTCGCCCAGGAAAGCCTCTTCGGATGCACCTGTTTGTGCCCTGCTCCGACGGCTCAGGTAATTGGCCATGCCCATACCTGCTACCGGAGGCAATATGCCAAAAAGCCATTTGGAAAGAGGATTCCGGAAAAATTTTTTCAACCGTTTATAGCCATGATCACCGGGGCCCAGGCCATCGCCATGCCCGATCAGGAATTTCTTTCCGCTTCGTTCAAATTCTTTGGGTTCAAAATAAACCGGAATGTTCAACTCTTTCAGAAAATAATCTTTCATCCACATATCATGATTGCCAACAAAAAAATGCATGGGAATTCCTGCATCGGATAGCTCAGCTAATTTTCCCAACAACCTCACATATCCTTTGGGTACTACTTTACGGTACTCATACCAGAAATCAAACATGTCCCCCACCAGGAAAATTTCAGCAGCATTATGTTTTATCTCTTCTAAAAACTGCACAATGATTTTTTCCCGTTCGAGACTACTGGCATGGTCGGGTGCGCCGAGATGAAAATCGGAGAGAAAGTAAATTTTTTTATTGTCAGGTAATAACACCGGGATTGATCATTTCTTTTGCTGAAGATACTCTATAAGGTTACCGGAGCCGATGACCTCTTTTCCACTTACATCACCATTATACCAGTATATCCATGCATCGGTTTTCTGGTTGTTCAGATATACTTCGGTGATTTCGCGGCGATATAACTGAACCTCATCGGGCTCAACAGTCACTCCTTCATAGTCATCCAATTGACCGATTGCCCATGAAAATTCGTTTTCATTGTTGGCACGATATAATTCTCCAATAATAAAATTATCTTCATTAGAAGGAATACCCGCCGGGTAACTACCCATATCAAACAATTTTCCTCTCACTTTTGCTTCGCTAACAAACTGGAAAAACCGGCTGATGTATTCATAAGCCGGGCTGCGTAAACCGCTGCGTAATGAGCCATACACAAATAACTGGTAACTAACGGGAACTGTCATATCATAAAAATACAAAAGCCGCAGGGAATTATCCTTCCACCAGGAACAAATACACTTCTTTAGGACCATGTACACCTACAACAAGTGTTTTTTCAATATCAGCAGTACGGCTGGGGCCGGTGGCAAATGTGACCAGGGAAGGGAAATTGTTGCCGTATTTATCTTTGGTAAACTGTAACGCCTCTTTAAGGTCATTCACTAATTGATTGGTGTAAGCAATGCAGACATGAACCGGGGCATATACACTGGTAGTTCTTCCGCTTTGCTGTGCAGCACTCATTACAATGGTTCCTGTCCTTGCTACCAAACATTCGCAACTGGTAATAGCAACATCACAATCTGCAAGCCCGGTCCTGACCAGCCTTTCACCCAGTTGTGAAGCGAATGGTTCAATCAACTTATCTTCTACGCAATACACTTTATTCCAATCCTGTTTCTTAACAAGACTGTTAAGCTGAAAAGCCAATTCCTGCTGGTTAATACAATAAATAAATTTGCCCTGCAGCTTAATAAACTGTTCGGCAAATTCTACTTCAGGTTCCTGCTGCAATGGCTTAAAAACAGGCTGGCTATCTTCGCTTTGCGGAAAAGGTAAAGGCGTTGAATGACTCAACGCCTTGCGTATCTTTTTTAAAATATTTTCTTTGGAAGGTGAAACACTCATGACAGATTATTAAACAGATGGCGCCAGTCCGAAAGCGCCGGTTTGTTCATCACTTTCTCTTTTTTCTTCTTTTTTGGCTTCAATTGCAGGGGCTGCCTGTTCAACAGGTTTGATTTTAGCAGTTTCACCCACCTCCAGTAGTTTCTTTTCTTCAAAAGGTCGTTTGCCTATCAGTATTTCCACATCACTCTGGAACAACACTTCTTTTTCAAGCAAAGCATTTGCCAGTTTTTCAACCTGATCTCTTTTTTCTTTCAACAATTTTTTGGTTCTTTCATAAGCTTCATCAATTAATTTCCTGACCTCTTCATCAATCAGTTTAGATGTTTCTTCAGAATAAGGTTTGGTGAATGCTGCCTCCTGCTGCGGATCGTAAAAGCTGACATTCCCGATTTTATCATTCATTCCATATACCGTTACCATTGAATAAGCCATTCTTGTTATCTGCTGCAGGTCATTCTGCGCACCGGTTGAAATCTTATTAAAGAAAATTTCTTCACTGGCTCTTCCGCCGAGTGTCATACATATCTGGTCGTTTAATTGATCCGTATTGTACAGGTATTGTTCTTTGGGAGTATATTGAGCATAGCCCAATGCAGCCGTACCCCTTGGCACAATGGTTACTTTCAGCAAGGGGTAAGCATGTTCCAGGTACCAGCCGCAAACGGCATGACCGGCTTCATGATATGCAATGATTCTTTTTTCTTCCGGCGAAATGATCTTGTTCTTTTTTTCCAAACCACCGATCACCCGGTCCACTGCATCCTGAAAATCTTCCATGTCCACAGCTTCTTTTTCTTTCCGGGCTGCTATCAATGCCGCTTCATTACACACATTGGCAATGTCGGCTCCGGCAAAACCGGGAGTCTGTTCAGCCAGTTTATGAATGTCGAGAGTTTTAGAGATCTTGATCGGCTTTAAATGCACTTTGAAAATCGCTTCCCGGCCAACCAGATCAGGTTTGTCTATTGATATCTGGCGATCAAAACGGCCCGGTCTCAGCAATGCTGTATCCAGTACATCCGGACGGTTGGTAGCTGCCAGAACGATAATTCCGGCATCGGTTCCAAATCCATCCATTTCTACCAACAATTGGTTTAATGTGCTTTCTCTTTCATCATTACTCATCATTGCATTTTTTCCCCGGGCACGACCAATGGCATCAATCTCATCGATAAATATTATACAGGGAGCTTTTTCCCTTGCCTGTTTAAAAAGATCCCGGACACGGCTGGCCCCAACGCCTACAAACATTTCAACAAAATCAGATCCACTCAGGCTGAAAAAAGGAACCTGTGCTTCACCTGCTACCGCTTTTGCCAAAAGAGTTTTACCGGTACCGGGAGGGCCAATCAACAATGCCCCTTTGGGTATTTTACCACCGAGGTTGGTATATTTTTTAGGATTCTTTAAAAAGTCAACAATCTCCATCACCTCAACTTTTGCTTCATCCAGACCCGCCACATCTGCAAAAGTGATATTCACCTTTGTTCCTTTGTCAAATAATGTTGCTTTTGATTTCCCAATATTAAAAATACCACCCGGACCTCCGCCACCACCTGCACCGCTACCCATTTTGCGCATCAGTAATACCCAGAGCCCGATAAATAATAATATGGGGAGTAAGAATTGTAAAACACCACCAAACCAATCTTTTTCTGATCCTGCTTTTCCTACATTCTTTACCGAAGGATTATCTGCATAGAATTTACGCATATCATCCTGGAAAGAATCGCCGGATACTATTGAAAAAACCATATGCGGTCCATCTTTGCTTATCTTACCGTTGATGCCTGTTTTCAGATCTTTTTCATAGGCAGGGATACTTGTTTCTTTTAATGTAACCTTTACTTTATTCCGGTTACTGATGACGGTGTATTTAAGAATATCACCTCTCTTCAGTATTTCTGTAAAAGTATCCTGGTCAATTTCTTTCATATTGGGAGAGAATGCACTCCCGAATAGATTAAACCCTATTACTACCGCAAATATTATGGCATAAATCCAGTAAATACTGAATCGGGGCCCTTTACGGGGAGGTTGGTTGGGATCATCGCCAGGTGGGCGGTTACCAAACCGGGGTATTCTTTTATCGTCTCTGTTTTGTGGTTCCTGTGACATGTTTTTTCTCTGTATTCCTGCTAATTAACAATTATTATTATAAATAGTTCAATCGTTTCCTTTTTTTAACATTAATCATCATGTTCTTTACCAGCCGCATCACTCCACATTTCTTCCAGTTTATAAAACCTGCGGCTTTCCGGAACCATGATATGAACCACTACATTCACATAATCTATCAGCACCCATTGCAATTTCCTGTATCCTTCATGATGATACGGGTTTTCGCTGCATTTTTGTTTTACTTTATTTTCTACATTCTCTGATATAGCTCGTATCTGAGGTTGATTACCTGCTTCGCAAATGATAAAAAAATCAGCTACAGCTTCGTTTATTTTCCTAAGATCAAGGGAAATAATATTCTCCCCTTTTTTCTCCTGGATAGCAGCAATAATGGTTTTGATGATCTTTGAATTTCTTGTTAACCGGACTATAGCCGCCTGTCCGGTGTGCAGGCTTTTCTTTTTCCGGTTGGTCAGTAATGCCCGTTGTTCCAATAATCTAAATCGTTTTTATTTGTGAAGGAATCGAAGTTGCCGGTTGCTTGGTACTCGTTTCTGGTGTCCCCAAACTCTGGGGGCTTTTTACCAGTAACCAGTCCCGAAGGGATGCCTTTGGCACAACCAATAACCAGAAACTAGTTTACTTTGTCAAAAATAGCAATTAATTGCCACACACTTCAGCCCACAATTCCATCGGTACTCCATTCATTGTGCTACAATCGGTTGATAGCACCAACAACTATGCCCGGGGCCTTTTGAATGAACCTGATACGACAGACCTGCCTGTGCGGCAGACAGCTGGTAGTGGCCCGGCACATCATGGAACAGCCATATTTGCTCATGAACAAATAACTGGAAAGGGCCAAAGGGGTAAGGTTTGGATAACGGAAAAAGATGTCAGCATCATCCTGAGTATAGTGGTAAAACCAGACCCATTACTACTCTCGCAACAGTTTCAATTGAGTGCCTGTGTGTCTGTAAGCATACATGAGTTTTTCAGAAAATATGCCGGTGATGATACCCGCATTAAATGGCCAAACGATCTTTATTGGCAGGACAGAAAGGCAGGAGGTGTTTTGATTGAGAATGTGATTGGAGGC
>JAHEZF010000255.1 GCA_023251215.1 Sphingobacteriales bacterium
AGGATGAACAATGAGTTTTTTATTTTTATCAAACCTTTTACTACGGCGGTAGAGCATTTCATGGCATCCTGTACATTGGTGCCTTTAAACAGTTCATCAATCAACACCAGCCACTTTCTTCCATCATTTATTTTTTCGATAGTATTTTTTATGCGCTGTACCTCATTAAAGAAAAAACTTTCGCCTTTGGCAATATTATCTACTACGTTAATATTACTGAGAAGGCCGTCAAACAATGTGAGTTTCATGTATTGTGCCGGCACACCCATGCCGGTATGTGCCAGGAATACTGCCGACCCCACCGCTTTTATCAAAGTGCTTTTGCCTGCCATGTTTGCGCCGGTGAGAAATAAAAAATTATGCTGCTGATCCATCTTTAGGTCATAAGCAACTGGTTTGGGTAACAATAAATGATACAGTCCTTTTGTATCCAGCATCGGTATGTCCTGCTCAATGAATTCCGGAAATGAAAGACCGTATGTTTTTACAGCTACTGCCATCGAGTACCAGGCATCAAGGCGGCTGAAAATATCTATCAGTTCCAGTGTATCTATCCGGAATTGTCCCCGCAGGTAATAACCGAAATACAAATTTTGTCGTTTGGTAAATTTTTCTCCGGGTTTTGTTTCTGAAAGCTTTTGCAGCGGCGGCTCTTTTAATGCACGGCTGATGCGGTCAATGTACAATTTGATGTTTAAGGGGAGGTCAATATCTTCCAGTAAGAGTGTAATGGTTTTTATTCCCCGGTAAAAGTCTGCAAAATGAGTGATCGAATATTTTACCATGGAGTAATCTTCGCTATGCAGCCATTTGTACAGCGTACTGTTGAAAGCATTGGGGCTTTCGCTGATCGGATCAAGGGAATAATCCATGAATTTATCCATCATCAGCACTGTGCCATTGGTAATTCCCGTAGGCCAGTCCTGTATATGCTCCATTAGTGTGAGGATGACTTTTTGTGTGCCGAGGATCTTTTTAAGGTCATCGTGCGGCTCACTGAAAAATTTTCGCAGCCATTCCTTACCGCCGGTGGTACGTGTAAAATTCAATTTATGGAAAATAGAAAATTCTTCTTCCTGGTGGAAGATGGAGATGTCGCTGAAAGATATTTTGTCTATTTGCATAACGCCCCTATCCCCTAAAGGGGTATTTAAAAGTTGATTATTGAAAATTGATTATTGATTATTGAATATTTTTTATGATCTGTTAAATGACAATCGTTGTCCTTTCTGTGATTCATCCCATACTCTGTTTCCATATATTAAATGTCCATTCACAAAAGTATGAGTGATTGACGCAGGAAACTCCATCCCCTCCAAAGGACTCCAGCCGCATTTATATAAAATATTTTCTTTTGAGACTTTGGTCTTCTGGTTTAAGTCAACTAAAACAAGGTCGGCATGATAGCCTTCGCGGATATAACCCCGATCTTTTACCTGGAAACAATCAGCTACTGCATGACTCATCTTTTCGGCAATTTTTTCCAAAGAAATTTTTCCCTGTTTATAATAGTGAAGCATTAATAATAAGGAATGCTGAATCAATGGCAAACCAGCGTGGGCTTTTTCATAAGCCGACCTCACCCCGTCCCTCTCCAAAGGAGAGGGGGTCACGAGACCCTCCGAATTTCGAAGAAATCCTTTTTCCTCCACTGTATGCGGAGCATGGTCAGTAGCGATAACATCCAACCTGTCGTCAAGCAATGCTTTCCATAATGCTTCTTTGTTATGTGATGCCTTGATAGCCGGATTGCATTTGATCTGGTTGCCCAGTCGTTCATAATCATCGCTGGTAAAATGTAAATGATGCACACATACTTCAGCCGTGATGCGTTTTTCTTTTAGCGGCATCATGTTAGTAAAGAGTTGCAATTCTTTTTCGGTTGAAATGTGAAGAATATGCAGCCGGCTGTTGTATTTTTTTGCGATCTGAATGGCGTATAATGAAGATTCAAAACAGGCTTCTTCGCTGCGGATGACGGGATGATCGGCAGGAGTTAACCCGATAGCTATCGGGTCTTTGCCGCTTGCTTTTAGCTTTTCTAAATTCCGGCGAATGATCTTTTCATCTTCGCAATGTGTGGCAATCAGCAATTCACTTTCCCGGAAAATTTTATCTAACGTATTTGGGTTATCCACCAGTAAATTCCCGGTGGAGGAACCCATAAAAATTTTAATACCACAAATCTCTTTTCTTTTGTTATTTGTCTTCAACACTTCATCCGCATTGTCGTTGGATGTGCCCATGTAAAAAGAATAATTGGCCAGCGAAGTATTGGCTGCAATCAGATATTTTTCTTCCAGCAACTTCTGTGAAAAGGCAGGCGGTACCGTATTGGGCATTTCCATAAAACTGGTAACACCCCCGGCCACGGCTGCTTTCGATTCTGTATAAATAGTGGCTTTATGTGTAAGTCCCGGTTCACGAAAATGCACCTGGTCATCAATGACGCCGGGAAAAAGATATTTTCCTTCACCAATGATCTCCCGGGCATTTGCATCAATATGCGGCGAAATTTTTTCAATCCTTCCGTTTGTTATCAACACATCAGCCGTTTTAATAACTCCTTCGTTGACAACCTGTATATTTTTTATCAGATATTTTTGCATATTTTGTTCCCTAAAATTAATCCTTGACTCATGCAATTTAAACAAACCCTTGTAAGACTATACCTCCATCTTCCCGCCAAGTCGGGACAGGCTCTAAAGGGGGCATTAAAATATTCATTATTGCTGATTTTCCTTTCTCCAATCGTAATCTTTTCACAGACCACTTATCTGCCACAGGGAGATAAAGCAAATATTCTATATGAAAGACTGGAAATAAAAGGCCGTAATGATTCAGCCCTGAATTTTTCCAAAACAAGACCTTATAGCCGTAAACAACTGATCAATGGCGTAAATGATTATATACAACGGTTTGGCAAAAACAATTTGTCAAAAGTGGATGCTTATAATTTACACAGCCTTTATTTAAATAATCTGGAGTACTTGCCGGCAGCAGAGCAGGCACAGTATAAAAGTAAAAAATCCATTCTCAAAAATTTCTATACCACGGCCGCCAGTTTATTCGAAGTGCATATAAAGGATTTTGACCTGGCTATTAATCCCGTCATTCAATATGTGGTTTCCAAAGAACAAAACAATGACCAGAAACTTTTTTTGAATACAAGGGGATTAACCCTGCGTGGCCGGATCGCAAATAAAATTGGTTTTTCTGCTTACCTCACCGATAACCAGGAACGGGACCCCGCTTATGTGCAGCAATGGGTGAATGCAAAAAAAGCCGTGCCCGGTGAAGGTTTTTACAAACCTTTTAAAACAACCGGCTATGATTATTTTGATGCAAGAGGTTATTTTACTTTTAATGTGACCCGGTATATTGATGTGGCTTTCG
>JAHEZF010000256.1 GCA_023251215.1 Sphingobacteriales bacterium
CCGTTGCCACCAATGTGCATGTATAATATGTTCGGATGGTTACGTACAAAATGATTATGTATCGCAGTAATGGTTAAACCTTGTTTGATCACTTCCTGCTGTACAGGCTTCAGATCATTTTCCGTAAGTACGATATCTCCCATTATCATTGCACCATTTTTTACTGGAGTAAATGCTATCCATGTTCCTAAACCCATTGGTGGAATTATTCTGAATCCATCCACTTCCACATTCAGATCATTTTGCGGAACAGTGATCTTATATTCTCCATTATTGAATTTCCCTTTTATGCCGGTAATTTTTTGAATGATTGTTGTATCTAACGGTTGTGTTTTCATTTTTTGTGCATATAAAGCCTGGGGAAAAAGGGTTGTGAATAAAAAAAATAAAGCTGGCTTTAAAAGATTAGCTGATTTCATACTTAAGGAATTTAAAAAGTAAATCGCCATACCAATTTACCGATTCCGGATGAGACGTCGGGCTTTACGATATTAATCTGTTTTATTTGCTCATAACCCCGGTTGTAAACAAAATAAAAATCAGTGCCAATTTTGGGTATCCAGTGCAGCCTGAAATTGCCAAACAAAACTTCATCCAATGAGTTCCATTGTACAAATAATGACAGATCAAGTTTTGTGGTAAATGCATAGTTGATGAATTGTGCCAGCTCATCTGTAATTACTTTTCCCTGTGGCAGTTTTACGATATTATGCGTATAAACTGTTTCAAAGTATAAATGTAAGTTTGCATTAAAACCAACCTGTGCTTCCATCGTTTTTATCCTGCCTGTATAAAATGTCCCCCAATTATAATTCAGCGCTACCCAAAGAGGTTTTGCTGTGAAGGTCTCTATTTGAAATTCGTTCCGGTGCATCCAGTATTTACCAGTTGGTATGGTAACTGAATCTGTCAGGTCAAATGGATTGTCCAACCGGTCATAGAATTGCTGAAGGTTCCATTCAAATGTCTCGCCACTTTTAAGAATAAATCCCAGCGGCCTTGTTTCATTGTTGAACGATTCAAACTGACCGGTGCTGTGTGTGCGGTAATATTGAAATCCCCAGGGCTTCAACTGCATTTTGCGTACCCCCCATTTTGTAAAAAAGCGGGGACTGTACCGGAAGTTCCATTGCAGGTTATCAAAATCTGTACGCTGCAGAAAACCTAATTCCGGATTAAAATTTTGCTGCACACTGCTGATGCCGATAAAATTATCAATAAGGTCATTGGGATAATCAATAAAAAAACGATAAGCATGTGCTTTGTCGCTATTCTTTCCTCTATCAAAACTTTGTGTGGCTACAACTGTAATCACAAGGTTTTTATCTTTTAAAAATTTAGAAGTGGTAAAACTTCCATCAATGCCCGCTACCTGGTTGTTGATATTGCTGTTGTTTTTTGAAGTAATGATGGCTCCGATGTATGACTGGTTGCCAATATCCCGGCGGTAGCGGAAAACGGTATTGTTAGTTGCAGGTACTGTGTCCTTTTTGCCAGTTTCAATATTTAAAAAGCCAATATTGTTTTTACCCACTTTGCCAAACACTCTTGCACCTGCAATTACCGGTACAGATTCCAATGATTCAATCCCTATGCGGCGGGTATAAAAAACCTGGTTGTCCAGGCCTAAACCAAACTGGTAATTCTGATAGCCTTCTAAAAAGAATTCTCTTTTTTCAGGATAATATAAATTGAACCGGGTTAAATTAACCGGTATCCTGTCAGCTTCTACCTGTGCAAAATCGGTATTGGTGGTAAGATTTAATTTCAGCGTGGGAGTCAGGTTCACATTCAGTTCAGCACCCAACTTGCCTTGCCACTGCCTTTTTTCAGGAATAATTTTTTCAAAACCTCCCAGCAGGTAAGGCTTGAGTTCAAAACGTTTTGCATAGCCAATATTTTTTATACCTGTTAATGTGCCTGCATTTACCACACAAAAAATGGAACAGTCCCTTGTCCAACCCTGCCACAATACCTGTTCATTTTTTGAACGGATGTTTCTTTCAAAATTAATGGCCCAAGTATGTTCTGTTTGATTTTTGAATTGCAATGAATTAAAAGGAATTCTTATTTCAGCAAACCAGCCTTCATGGGTGATCGTTGTTTTTGCATCCCACACTCCGTTCCAGTTCTTGTTTCCTTCCTCGCCGCCGGATACTAAAAGATCGGCCCTTGCACCCAATGGATTAATGACAAACAAATAGCCATTTCTTTTATCGTTGAACGGAGAAATGATGACCTGGAAATTATCATCGTTTTCATAATCAAAATCCCGCTGAAGGAATTTGGCATTTATTTTTTTTACATCCTGCTGGTAGCACCACACACCAATATAAAGAGCAAGATTATCATATACGATAGCTGTTTTGGTTTTTTCTGAAGAGGGTTGACCAAAATGCAACTCCCGTTGCGTGAAGTTGCTGATGAAATGCGCCGATTGCCAAATGGTTTCGTTGGGATTGCCGTCAAAATTTATTTTTTCAGTAATATATGTTGCAATGATAGAATCAGGATAGCTATGTTGTGCATTGGCACTATTAAAAGAAGTAATAAGAAAAATTAGTGCCCCCGAAATCCTGAAAAGCTTCATTGCATAAAGTTATTCATTCAGGATATTCGGATTCCATGTATGTTTCTCGGTTTGCACATATTTTGCCCAACTGTATAACGCATCATAAATTTTCATTCCCACGGCAAGCATTTCATGGTCGTCTTTATAATTATGAGAAAGCCCAGCCGATATAGCCCAAAGTCCAGCTGACTGATCTGCCAATTCAAATCTGTCTGTATCTGCTCCACGAACGATAACTGAAAGTTGCTGCAATGCAGGGTCATCCAATTCATGTTTTTTAATAAAATAATCAAACGTACATTCTTCTCCATAATGTGAATATTCAGCACCGGGAATATCATAAGGAATTGCATTCAACTCTTTCGCCTTATCAAATACCTGTCCTTTTGATACATAAATGAAATCAGCATCTTTATCTATAAAGTTTTTAATAAGCCATGGACAGGCAATGCGGTCAATTTTTGGCCGCTCTCTTGTGATCCATTTCATAATTGTAAGCTTTAGTTATTAAAGCTACTTAATAAATCCAAACAATGTTTTTATTCGTAAACTGCATTATGAAGTCTATTACATTATTAATTGCTGCTTTTCTGCTTATTTGTATTTTCACGAATTCAAAACCTGTTTTGAAAATGCTTGCTAAGACTTATACTTATTTAGCATTAGGTGATTCTTATACGATTGGTGAAACTGTGCCTGCAAATGAAAATTTTCCGAACCAAACGGTACAATTGCTTCGTAAAGCAGGATTTGATTTTAAATCACCGGAGATTATTGCCAAGACAGGCTGGACAACAGATGAGCTACA
>JAHEZF010000257.1 GCA_023251215.1 Sphingobacteriales bacterium
GAGCTGGATTGACGAATATGCTGCAGACAGTGATCTTGTTTTCCTTTTTTGACGCTTCAATAAGGGATATATGTCCGCTATGCAATGCACCCATCGTGGGTACAAAGCCAATCGTGCTGCCATTTAATAACTGGACATCAAGATACTTATGCAGGTCAGTTGTTTTTTTAAATAAAATCATTCTGCTGACTGAATTTAGCGGAAGATTCTCTATAAACTTATCATTTAGCCATAAATAGTTACCTTTGTGCGCCTACAAATTAGTTTACCTGTCTTCAGCGGAAATAAAAGACTAGTACAACGGACGGGGCGCCTTCTACAAAAGGATGTAAAATAGGAATACACAATGTCTGCAAAGAAAAGAATTTTATTTATTTCTAATGAGATGTCGCCTTACCTGGAGTTGACTGAATTTTCAGAGACCGTTAATAAACTGGCCATAAAAACCAATGATAATAATTTTGAAGTTCGCTGCATTATGCCCCGGTTTGGCATTATAAACGAACGCCGTCACCGCCTTCACGAGGTGGTGAGGCTATCTGGCATCAATGTTTCTGTTGATAACGAGGATATGCCATTGCAGATAAAAGTGGCTTCATTACCCAGCGCCAGGTTGCAGGTTTATTTCCTGGATAACGAAGACCTGTTCAGGCGCAAATTTATTTTTCATGATGAACAGGAAAAATGGTATGATGATAACGGGCTGCGCACCGTTTTTTTCTGCAAAGGGGCATTAGAAACAGTAAAAAAATTTGGATGGCCACCGGATATCATTCATTGCAGCGGCTGGATGACCGGTTTGATACCTGCCTTTATAAAAACAGTATATAGAAAAGAACCTGTATTTGCTCACAGCAAAATTGTTTTTACGATTGGTCAGAATACTTTTAAAGAAAAACTGGGCAGCGACTTTGTAAAAAAGGCATTGATCCATGCTTCATTAAAGGAAAAAGATCTTGAAGTGTATAAAGAAGCCACTAATACTGCTATGTTCCGCGGTGGCGGCAGCTTTGCAGATGCCATTACATTTGGTGCAGAAAAAATAGAGAAGAAACTGGTTGAAGAGTTTTCGAAAGTAAGAGGAAAGAAAACTTTGCATCATAATCCGGAGGGAGATTTAACAGACTATTTACAACTCTATAGCGATCTTGCGGACAAGTAAAAATTCCTAACCCCAGATAAATTTATTTCGTGAAGAAAAGACAGCTTGTACTAACGGCGGGAATAATTATAACAGGAATTGTTGTTTTATTTTCAGCTTGTAAAAAGATCAATGAATCTACAGAACTGGGCGGCGGACTTATTCCGGCTGTGGACAATATAAATACTTTTGATACCACCATTTCTGTCCAGGCTTTTAATGATACGTTTGGATTAGCCAACGATTCGCAATACCTGGCGAGATCAGAAGAGCATTTCCTGGGATTGATCAATAATGATCCTTTTTTTGGTAAAACAGACGCCAGGATTTATTTGGAATTAAAACCGACTTCCTATACTGTTTACCCATTTGCCCGGCGCGACAGTGTAAAAATTGATTCTATTGTTTTAGTGCTGAGTTACCTGGAAACCTATGGCGATACAAATACCGCCCAGAATATAAATGTGTATGAACTGGATCAGTCGAATAACTTTACCAGCGATTCTGCCTACCTGATCCGTAAAGAGAATTTTACCTATAATACCGCCACCCCGCTTAGTCTTCCCGGTCAATTCTTCTATCCCCGTGACCTGGGTGATTCGGTAAAAGCCTACAGGGATACTACCAGTAACCAGTTACGGATAAAGCTTGATACCAATTTTGCGAGGCGCTTATTCAATTATGATACAACCAATGCATATAAAACGGATTCGATCTTTAAGACCAGATTCAAGGGATTTGCCATACGATCGGAGACAGGTGGTAGTGCCGTAATGGGTTTTAATCTTGGCAGTGCCAATACCAAACTGGCTATCTATTATAATTTTCCCAGGGTCGGGGGAGGAGGAAGAGATACATTGGTCAATTACTTTTTCTTCACCACTGTTTCCGCTGCAGCCAATTATATCAAGCGTAATTATGCCGGAACTCTACTGGAAGCATCAGTGGGTGGCGCATTGCCTGATCCATTTGTTTATCTTCAAAATTCACCTGGAACTTTTGCCACTATTAAAATTCCCGATCTTGCTAATTTAAGCAACCGGGTAATACACCGGGCTGAATTGATAGCGGAAGAAGTTTATCATCCCAGCGATACATTATTCCGGACCCCGGATTATCTTTATCTGGATGCCTACGATCCTTCAATTTCCAAATTCCGCACTATTCCTTATGATCTTTTATCTAACACAGCTGGCATATTGAATCTTGCTGGTTTTGGAATAATACCCGTTACATCTGTTGATGGTTCAGGAAACAAGATCAAAACATGGCATTTTAATATTTCCCGGTATGTGCAGCATGTATTAACACATACACAAACTCTTTATGATCTCCGTCTTCTTGCACCTTTTATTCTAAAAAATCAATATGGCATTCCCCCTGGTGCAGATTTTACAAGGTTCATTTCTATAAATCCTACTATTGTAAAAGGAAGAGTGAGGTTGGCAGGTGGTGTTCCCGGCCCACAAAGGATGCGTATCCGGATCATTTATTCAAAACTTTAATATTAGCTATTGCGATATGTTTATCCTAAAGTCATCTATTGGGGAAAAGTTCCGGTGTTTAAACAACTATGACTTTTGTCATTCATACTTCCATCCTTATCTTTGCCCAGCCTGCGTTTTCTAACTACCCTAAAACATTGTTGGAGGAAGAACTTCGCCGGATAAACATCAAAATTTTTTATTCATGCCGTATTTATTTACATCGGAGTCTGTGAGTGAAGGACACCCCGACAAAATTGCCGACCAGATATCTGATGCACTTATTGATAATTTTCTTGCCTTTGATCCAGAATCAAAAGTGGCTTGCGAAACATTAGTGACTACAGGTCAGGTAGTATTGGCGGGTGAAGTAAAATCAAATGCTTACCTCGATGTACAGGAAATTGCCCGCAATGTGATCCGCAAAATCGGGTACACCAAAAGCGAATATATGTTTGAGGCAAGCAGTTGCGGGGTGCTGTCTGCCATTCATGAACAATCAGCTGATATTAACCAGGGTGTTGACAGAAAGAAAAAGGAAGAACAAGGCGCCGGTGACCAGGGAATGATGTTTGGCTATGCTACCAATGAAACGGAGGACTATATGCCACTTTCATTGGATCTGGCCCATAATATTCTATTGGAACTTGCAGCTATACGCCGGGAAAAAAATCCGAAGATGCACTATCTACGTCCTGATGCAAAAAGTCAGGTAACTCTGGAATACAATGATAAAAATAAACCT
>JAHEZF010000258.1 GCA_023251215.1 Sphingobacteriales bacterium
ACATTTCCGGGAATGGATCCGCTAAAAGATGGAGTTGTGTTATCAATTGAGGAGATTGCCACCGCAAGGGGCACATCGCCAACCGTAAATGATTTCAGAACCTTAGTACATGAAGTTGGCCATTGGCTAAATCTTCATCATACATGGGGTGATCGTTATTGTGGCGATGATGGAGTAGATGATACACCAAAGCAAAGCACTTATACCCCGGGATGCCCAACGGGATCGAGAGTTTCATGCGGTAATGGCCCGCTTGGTGATATGTATATGAACTATATGGATTTTACAGATGATGTTTGTATGAATATGTTTACAAAAGGACAAAGAAGGAGAGCAAGAGTATTATTTGAATCAGGAGGGCCACGAAACTCAATTCTTTATTCAAAAGGATTGAATACTTCTATGATACAGCTTGCTCAATTGCCGGATTTTTATCCGAAATGGTTAAACGCCCGGGTGTACCCCAATCCGGCTGCCACAGCAGTGCAAGTATATTTTGATTATGATGAAAGATGGATCGGGAAGAAAATACAAGTGCTTGATATCAGCGGACGAATTTTAATAAGCAAGATCATTACCTCAAAGATTGAAACAATAGATGTGAGCGGATTAAGTGCCGGAGTTTATTTTATCCGTGCACAAAAAGATGAAGAGAAGTTGCATGCAAAATTTGTTAAACTATAGAACAACCAATGCTAACTGAGAGAGGGCCATCGAAAGATGGCCTTAATTTTTTTTCGGGAATAAATAAAAGCTCCGCAGTTTCTGCATCAAATCCCTGTCTGCCGGCAGGCATGCTTTCAATCACTCAAGTCCTGGTTCAGAGATGTATGGCCTCTCCATATGCTACCTCTATAGCATCTTTCACACTTTCACTTATTGTCGGATGCGGATGAATGCTGTTCAAAACCTCCTGGTAAGTTGTTTCCAATTTTCTTGCCGTTACGGTTTGTACTATTATTTCAGTTACGTTGTACCCGATCATGTGGGTACCGAGCCATTCACCGTATTTAGCATCAAAGATCACTTTGATAAAACCTTCTGTATGTCCGGCTGCAGAGGCCTTACCACTTGCACTTAACGGAAACTTGCCAACCTTAATTTCATGGCCGGCATCCTTTGCTTGCTTTTCAGTATAACCCACTGATGCAATTTCAGGATAGCAATAAGTACAACCGGGTACATTATTATAATCGATTGGCTCTGGTTTGTGATTATATTTTTTTTCATTGAAACCAATATTCTCTACACAAATAATTCCTTCTTTACTGGCAACATGTGCAAGAGCCTGGCCGGGTACACAATCTCCAATTGCATAAATGCCGGGTACATTGGTTTGATAAAATTTATCCACCATTATTTTACCCTTATCGGTTTTAATTCCGAGTTCTTCCAAACCAATTCCTTCAATATTTGCCGAGACACCAATAGCGCTTAAAAGAATATCGGCTTCCAAAGTTGTTTCTCCTTCAGGCGTTTTCACTTTTGCTTTTACTCCGGCACCTGACGTATCAACTGATGTTACTTCACTGTTGGTCATAATAGTAATGCCGTTCTTTTTAAAACTCTTTTCAAGCTCTTTTGAAACTTCTTCATCTTCCACCGGCACTGCCCTGGGTAAAAATTCGACAATGGTGACTTTCGTTCCCAGGCAATTGTAGAAATAACCAAACTCAACTCCAATAGCGCCACTGCCAACCACGATCATTGATTTTGGAAGTTGTGGCAATACCATTGCTTCACGATAACCAACGATCTTCTTGCCATCTAATTTCATTGAAGACAGTTCGCGGCTGCGGCCACCTGTCGCTACTATAATGTATTTTGAGTCAACCGTTTTTTTGGAACCATCCTGAGCAGTTACTTCAATTTGTCCTTTGGCTTTTAATTTTCCAAATCCCATGTACACATCGATCTTGTTTTTCTTCATCAGGAACTGAACGCCGCGGCTCATTTTATCAGCAACAGCACGACTGCGTTTGATGATTGCCTCAAAATTTGGTGTGCCGCTGGCTTCTATGCCGAAGTCCTTTGAATGTTTTATATCTTCTAAAACCTGGGCAGATTTCAGCAACGCTTTTGTTGGAATACAACCCCAGTTAAGGCAGATGCCACCGAGGCTTTCTTTTTCAATGATAGCCGTTTTAAAACCTAATTGTGCCGCCCTGATTGCAGCTACATATCCGCCGGGGCCGCTGCCAAGAACTACTACGTCGTAAGCCATGATTTGATTTGGGATTTTATTCCGAAGGAACACCTTCGGAGGATTTAAAATTTCGGATTTATCCGGGCTGCGAAACTACTTGAAAGCAAGCACTCGACAAAAGATGATTAGCGACATGGAACCTGAAAGGAGTGTCACACCAGGAGTCTAATCAAGACTCCTTAGCTGGTATCAAAATGAAACTTTGAGCCTTTGAAAGCCAGATCTATAGCTTATCAAAAGCAATGATATAAGTGAGGAAAAAAATCTTAAATCTGCAATCGAAAATCTAAGATCATTCCCCTACCTTTGCCGTCCTAAATTTTTATTACATTATGGCAAGAGTATGTCAGGTTACAGGTAAGGTGCCCATTACAGGACACAATGTTTCTCACTCAAATATCAAGAGTAAACGCCGGTTTCTGCCTAACCTGCAGACAAAACGTTTTTACCTGGCTGAAGAAGATAAATGGATCACTTTGAAATTATCAACTGAAGGGATTCGTACTATAAATAAGAATGGTCTTTACAATGTAGTAAAGGAGTTGAGAAAAAAAGGACAACATATCTGATAAAGTTTATCGTTTATAGTTTTTCGTTTTTGGTATGTAACCCACCTAACGATAAACAATAAACCAAAAACAATAAACAAAAAAATATGGCAAAGAAAGGCAATCGGGTACAGGTAATACTGGAATGCACTGAACATAAAAACAGTGGTCAGGCCGGCACAAGCCGATACATCACGACAAAAAATAAAAAGAACAACCCGGAAAGATTAGAGTTAAAAAAATTTAACCCGATTTTGAAGAAGGTTACTGTTCATAAGGAAATAAAATAAGTTTTAACTGTAAGGAGATTCTTCGCTGCGTCGACTGCGTCTCCTTGCTCAGAACAACAATTATAAGGTATGGCAAAAGCAGCAAAAACAGCGATCAAGACAAAAGATCAGAAGGCAGCAGCCGAAGCAAAGAACTGGAGTAAAGTGATAAGGCCTATTCGCAGTCCTAAAACAGGGGCTTATACTTTTAAAGAAACGATAGTACATAAGGATAAAGTGAAAGAGTTCTTAGCACAGAAATAAAACCCCCAATCCGCCAGAGGCGGAGAGTAATGATATAGCTATCCTCCTTCGACGGATGGCTTTTTTATTTTATGGTGGCTT
>JAHEZF010000259.1 GCA_023251215.1 Sphingobacteriales bacterium
CAAGCCGCTGAAATATGATATTCATTTCCCCGTTCAATAATCCTGCTATCTGTTTTTGACGCTTTCTTTCTTCCATAATAATGTTATTATTTGCTACTCACCTATGCTAAAGCTTCGGTGGACGCAGTAAAATTAGTTACTTTGTCCCGTTTAAGTGATTCATAACCCGGTAATGAAGAAATATTCAAGGATTTTTGGCTATTTAAAGTACTATAAAAGCAAAATTGCTCTTTACTTTCTTTGTATCATACTATCCATAGTATTTTCCATTGTGTCGTTTGGGATGCTGGCTCCTTTTTTCGACCTTATCTTTAACGGTGACAGCAACGGGTTAGCCAAAAAAGCAGATAACCCAACAATGGAAAGCCTCCGCAGTCTTATTGTAGGCCAGGTTGATTCCCTGACACCAATAGGGGCATTGGCGTTTATTTGTGTTATTATCATCGTTTCGGTTTTATTAAAAAATCTTTTTCTTTATCTCTCTTTCTATATTTTAAACCCGATGAAGAACCGGATCGTTAACACACTTCGGTCAGAACTGTATAATAAAATACTTCATTTACCTATTGGCTATTTTACAGAAAAAAGAAAAGGCGATCTGATCAGCAGGGCCACAAATGATGTAGCGGAAGTAGAAGGCTCAGTAGTAGGAGCCCTGGAAGGATGGATAAGAGACCCGCTGACTATATTGATCAATTTTGCCGTTCTTTTTTATATCAGTCCTCAATTAACGCTGGCTATTATCATTTTTATCCCAGTTATTGGGTTTATACTCGGCCGCATTTCCCGTGCTTTAAAAAAACAATCCAGCGAAGCCGCAATCAAACATGGAGAATCATTATCAGTAATGGATGAAACGCTTAACGGGTTGCGGGTAATCAAAGCATTTAATATTGAATCGCTTCTTAAATCCCGTTTTTCCGGAATCAACAACGAACTGCTCCGGGCTAAGAATAAGATCAGCCGCAGGCGGGATCTGGCATCACCTGTATCTGAGTTCCTTGGCGTATTGGTTTTTGTAGGTATTCTCTGGTTTGGAGGACAATTGGTATTGGGTAAACAGATTCCGTTGGCGCCATCCACTTTTTTAGCCTACCTCGCTTTATTTTATAATATCATCACTCCGGTAAAAACTTTATCCACTTCTTTCAGCAATATGCAAAAAGGCAGCGCTGCCATTTCCCGTATTGAAGAAGTCTTAAAAACACCCGTAACTGTAGATGATAATCCAACAGGAAAAAAAATAACTTCTTTCAACGACAGGATCGAATTCCGTAATGTGACTTTTGCCTATGATGATGCAATGATTCTTGACAATGTCAACCTTATTATAGAAAAAGGAAAGACCATTGCGCTGGTTGGTTCATCGGGAGCGGGAAAATCTACATTAGCTGATCTTGTACCCCGGTTTCATGATGTTACTGTTGGTGAACTATTGATTGATGGCATCAATATCAGGGATTATTCTTTGCATTCATTACGCAGCCTGATGAGTATTGTAACACAAGAGCCGATCTTATTCAATGATAGCATCGCCAATAATATCCGTTTGGGAAAAGAAGATGCCACTGAACAGGAAATTATTGAAGCGGCCAAAGTAGCCAATGCACATAATTTCATTATACAAAAGGAAGGGGGGTATAACAGTAATATTGGTGACAAGGGCAGCAAGCTCAGCGGTGGTGAACGTCAGCGGTTGACAATAGCAAGGGCTGTGGTAAAAAATCCACCAATATTGATCTTAGATGAAGCTACTTCTTCCCTGGATACCGAAAGTGAACGGCTGGTTCAGGATGCCATTAACAACATGATGCAGAACCGCACCAGTATTGTGATTGCACATCGTCTTTCAACTATCCGTCATGCCGACGAAATCATTGTTTTACAAAAAGGAAAGATCGTGGAACGGGGAACCCATGAACAACTGCTTGCTCAAAATGGGTTTTATAAAAAATTAG
Source organism: Sphingobacteriales bacterium (assembly GCA_023251215.1). Classification (GTDB taxonomy): domain Bacteria; phylum Bacteroidota; class Bacteroidia; order Chitinophagales; family Chitinophagaceae; genus JAHEZF01. The sequence continues at coordinate 1,959 of JAHEZF010000259.1, forward strand.
TGGAGATGCAGGAAGTGAAATGAGTTATGAGTTAAAAGTTGGGAGTTCAGAGTTCTCCTTGACTAAACTCTGGAAAATTATCTGAATAAACCCTCTACCTTAGCTACGATTTTCTAATTCTCCCCGTGTAAGCCGTTTCCGCTTCCTGTGTACTCAGATTCTTTGGATATTAGATTGCAATCACAATAAAATCAAATTTTATGGCAAAGATCCTTTGTGTGCTTTACGATGATCCTGTAACAGGATATCCTAAACATTTGATACGGGATGATATCCCTCAATTAACTTTTTATCCCGATGGACAAGCATTACCCTCTCCTTCAAAAATAGATTTTACTCCCGGGCAATTACTGGGGAGTGTTTCAGGTGAATTAGGTCTTCGCAAATTTTTGGAAGAAGCGGGACATAATTTTGTAGTTACCTCCGATAAAGACGGGGAGGATTCGGTTTTTGACCGGGAACTGAAAGATGCTGATGTAGTGATCTCCCAACCTTTCTGGCCGGCTTACCTGACAGCTGAAAGAATTGCAAAAGCAAAAAAATTAAAAATGGCTATTACAGCAGGTATTGGTTCCGATCATGTGGACCTGCAGGCAGCCATGCAAAAAGGGATTACCGTTACAGAAGTTACTTACTGCAACAGCATCAGTGTGGCCGAGCATGTGGTAATGATGATCCTTTCCCTGGTCCGCAATTATATTCCATCTTATAAATGGGTGATCAAAGGCGGCTGGAATATTGCTGATTGTGTACAACGTTCTTACGATGTGGAAGGAATGACAATAGGTACTGTTGCAGCCGGAAGAATTGGATTGGCAGTATTACGCAGGTTAAAGCCATTTGATGTAAAACTCCATTACACAGATCGGCACCGCTTGCCAAAAGAAGTGGAAGAAGAGTTGAATCTTACTTTCCATCCAAATGTTGAATCAATGGTGAAAGTTTGCGATGTGGTAACTATCAACTGCCCTTTACACCCGGAAACAGAACATATGTTCAATGAAACACTTATCAGTAAAATGAAACGAGGCGCTTATATTGTAAATACAGCCAGAGGAAAAATTTGTGACAGGGATGCTATTGCAAAAGCATTGTATAACGGGCAGCTCGCAGGTTATGCGGGTGATGTCTGGTTCCCCCAGCCGGCGCCAAAAGATCATCCCTGGAGAACTATGCCAAATCACGGAATGACACCGCATATTTCTGGTTCAAGTCTTTCTGCACAGGCAAGATATGCAGCCGGTGTTCGTGAAATTTTGGAATGCTGGTTTGAAAACAAACCGATACGTTCTGAATATTTAATTGTAAAAGATGGCAAGCTGGCTGGAACTGGTGCACATTCTTATAGCGAAGGTAATGCCACCAAAGGGTCGGAAGAAGCCGTTAAGTTTAAAGAACTAGAAC
>JAHEZF010000046.1 GCA_023251215.1 Sphingobacteriales bacterium
AGGTTATCACCCTGGTAAATATTTGCGTGGCGAAGTTCGATAATAGGCTCTGGCATCATTAATGGGTTTGCTGCAAAATAATGTAAACTGGATTAAGAAACTCAAAAAAATATTTCTAGCGCATTTCTTTTTATCAGCAACTCCTTCTTTTCACTTTCCTTCACCCTGCCAATCACCTGCGCATCCACCCCAAAACTCTTGGAAACATTAATAATTGCATCAGCATCTTTTTCATTGGTATAAATCTCCATCCTTGTCCCCATATTAAAAACCTGGTACATTTCCCGGTCATCGGCTTTGCTGGCTTCCTGTATCATTTTGAAAATAATTGGCGGCTCAAATAAATTATCTTTTATGATGCGGACATTATCAGGAACATATTTCAAACACTTGGTCTGCCCCCCGCCACTGCAATGGATCAGGCCATGAATAGAATCAAAATGATTTTCCAGTAATTCTTTTACCACCGGGGCAAAGGTTCTGGTGGGAGAAAGTAACAGTTTACCTACTTTAGTTGAGTATTGAGTATTGAATATTGAATATTGAATATTTTCGGTGAGTTTGTATGGTCCTGTATACACTAGCTCATCATCCAAAGAAGTATCATAGCTTTCCTGAAACTTTGAACTATAGCTCTTATTCAGCAGATCATGCCTTGCACTGGTCAATCCATTACTGGCAATTCCACTGTTGTATTCTGTTTCATAAGTTGACTGCCCATAACTTGCCAAGCCAACAATCACATCTCCCTTTTTTATTTTTTCATTGGTAATGAGTTTTGATTTTGGCCACCTTGCTGTCATGGTTCCATTTACTGCAATGGTTCTTACTACATCCCCCACATCAGCCGTTTCTCCACCCATATAATGAATGTTCACGCCAAAAGATTTCATCTTATCAAAAAACTCCTGGCTGCCTGTGATGATAGCTTCCAGCACTTCCGCAGGAATCACTCTTTTGTTGCGATCAATCGTTGATGAGAAAAGCAGGTTATCATAAATGCCCACACAAAGCAGGTCATCAAGGTTCATCACAATAGCATCCTGCGCAATGGCTTTCCAGATTGACAGATCACCGGTTTCTTTTCCCGAAGGGACGGATTCCCGCCAGTACAACCAGGCCAATATGCTTTTAGTGCCGGCGCCATCTGCATGCATCACATTCACCCAATCAGGGTCACCTGCTAACATATCCGGATAGATTTTGCAAAAAGATTTTGGATAAAGTCCCTTGTCAAGGTTTTTTGTTGCAGCATGAACATCTTCTTTTTGGGCTGAAACGCCTCTTTTAGAATACAAACTCATGAAGTAAATTGAACAGCAAAACTAAATATTCAATATTCAATTATCAATTTTCAATTATCATTTAGCTTTGCACACTTTATGAAAGTACACTACGATATTGAAACCCTGCCTTCTTTTCGCAATGCTGTCGTCACAATCGGCACTTTTGACGGAGTGCATGCGGGCCACCGGCAGGTCATTGACAAATTAAAAACCGAAGCCAGGGCCATCAACGGTGAAACGGTCATTATCACGTTTCATCCTCATCCCCGTAAAGTAGTGGCGTCAACAATACTGGGAATAAGGCTTATCAATACTTTGGATGAAAAATTAGAATTACTGGATCAATTGGGTATAGACCATGTGGTGGTGGTACCTTTTACGGATGCTTTTGCCAACCAACCTGCAGAAGAGTATGTAAAAGATTTTCTTATCAACAGGTTTCATCCGCATACACTTATTATAGGTTATGATCATCGCTTTGGCAGAGAAAGAAAAGGCGATTACCTGTTGCTGGAAAAAATGGCGACTGAAATGGGCTACAACCTTAAAGAAATTCCTAAACATGTATTGGATGAAATTTCAATTAGCTCAACGCGGATCCGTGAAGCATTACTTGAGGGAAAAATTGAAGTGGCCGACAAGCTATTGGGCTATGAGTTCTTTTTTTCCGGGACTGTTGTGCACGGAAATAAACTGGGCAGAAAATTAGGCTACCCCACTGCTAATTTGCATATTGAAGATGAAGAAAAAATAACACCGGGCAATGGCATTTATGCAGTGTATGCCCTGCCTGAAGGTTACAACCAGAGATTGAAAGGAATGATGAGCATTGGTTTCCGGCCTACCGTTGATGGTAAAAACAGAGTGATTGAAGTAAATATTTTTGATTTTGACGAAGAGATATATGATCAAACATTAAAGGTCTTCGTAAAAAGTTACTTAAGGAAAGAAGAAAAATTCAACAGCCTCGAAGACCTGGTAAAACAGATTGGTCAGGACAAAATTGAAAGTTTGAAAGTATTGTAATCTGTTAATGTATGCTTTGGAGCTGCAAAGAAATGGGATTTATTTTAATGCTGTTGTGAAAATCAGGTAATCATTTTCACCAGCATCTCCTTTAGCAGCGAAGCATCTTCCGTGCCGGTATCATTCACCCCAACACTTTTAAGGTTATAAGTATGGAGTAAAAGAAGTGCCTTTTCCACGCCAGTATAACCATAAAGTTTTGCAGCCCGTAAATAATCGTTTATAAAAAATGGATTTACTCCGATTGTAGCGGCCACTGATTTTTCGTCATTGGTACCTGCGCCAAGAACCATAAATACTTTACTGAAAAAACCATATAAAGATGGCAACACTAACTGTATAGGTGCGGCTTTAGGATTAGCTTCAAAATACTGAACGATCCGGATGGCCCCGGCAAGATCTTTTGAAGCAATAGCGGTTTGCAATTCATACACATTAAAATCCTTGCTCACACCAATATATTCTTCTATGTCTGTTTCAGTAATGTTTGATCTGTTTCCAAGATTTACAGAAATTTTTCCGATCTCATTTTCAATTCTCGTAAGGTCATTGCCAATATGATCTACCAGCATCGTTAACCCTTTATGCGAAATGCTTAATCCTTTTGACCGAAGAAGTTCATTCGTCCATTCCGGCAACTTGTCTTCATACATCTTTTTTGTAGTTAGCAATACTCCTTTTTCTTTAATAAGCTTTGCAAATTTCTTTCTTGCATCCAGCTTTTTTTCTTTGTAGGCTGCAACAAAGACTGTTGAATCTAAAGGATTTTCAATGTATGCTTCCAATTTTTCTATGTCCCGCATTTGCTGTGCTTCTTTCAGTAACACCACCTGCCGTTCAGCAAACATAGGATACCGCCTGCAGGAATTTATCACATCAGTCCAGTTGGCATCTTTCCCGTAAAATACGGTCAGGTTGAAAGCAGCTTCACTTTCATTTAATATATGATGCTCGGCATACTCAACAGCCTTGTCAATAAAATATTCTTCTTCCCCCTCCAGCCAGTACAGGGGTTTAAAAACATTCTTTTTCCATTCAGCTATTATCTTTTCCACACTCATAATCTGCTAAGGTACAAGCTTTGGCCTTCGAAGAAGTATAAAAAACTATCGCCTGGCGGAATACAATCAAACTTCTGGCACGATTTTCGAAAATTTGTGTGCCGAATGCCTGCCTGGTATCTGGCAGGGATTTTTAACAGTAATTACCAGCCAATGTTGCCAACAACAGCTTTATTTGCGGAATCTTAAAATCAATCATAAAATAATAAACCCAGAAACCTAAAAATCCTTAATTTATGACAAACACAAATTATCCTTCGGCTACAAGCACTCCACAAAATCAACCTACCAAAAACAGGAACACTAAAAATTTAATTATTGGAATCCTGGCAGCGGGGCTTCTTGGCACATGGGGTTACTTACTTTATGATAAGAACAATGCTGAAAGGAAGATCAATGATCAGCAATCCCAGATATTAAAAGTAACCGGCGAAAAAAGCGAGTTACAGGAAAATTTCAATGCATCTTTAGCAAGGCTCGATTCTATTACCGGAGCCAATAATGTTTTGCAGGGCGAAAAGAGTGGCTTACAAAAAGATATCGAAGCCAGAAAAGTAGAGATACGCAAAATTTTGAACGACAAAAATGCAACCCAGGCCCAGCTTGCCATTGCAAGGACAATGATTGCAGAACTTAATGATAAGATAACCGGTCTTGAAGCTGAGGTAACAAGGCTTGCCGGTGAAAACAAGGAACTAACAACGGTTAACACGTCATTGAAACAGGAAAAAACAGACCTGGAGCAAAACCTGCAAACGACAAAGACAGAAAAGGAAACCCTTGAGCAAACCGTAGATATAGCGTCAACCTTTAGCGCCTCCAACATACAAATTACAGCAGTGAATGAAAAAGGAAGTGGCAAAGAAAAAACAACTACTACTGCCAAAAGAGTAGATAAGCTGGTAGTGTCATTTGATGTGGAGAACCGAATTACAAAATCCGGTCCTGCTGATATGTACCTGATTGTAACAGCTCCTGACGGGAAAATAATTTCGGAGGAAGGGAATGTTTTAAACACCCGTTCAGACGGCGATAAAAATTTTACGGCAAAAATAGCTGTTGATTATGTGCAGGGAACCAGGAAGTCAGTAGAGTTCCCCATCAGGCAAGATAATTTTCAAACTGGTAATTATAAAATTGAAGTTTATCAAAATGGATTCAAGATTGGCGAAGCTGTAAGAAGTCTTAAAAAAGGTGGTTTATTCGGTTAAAAGCAGTTAACTCCTGCGACAAAGACCGTCCCGATAAAATCGGGACGGTCTTTTACTTTATGGAATTCAGTCCTTGCATGGAGAAAATACTTAACCACATTTTTTTCACAATACGGCTAAGAAGATGTGTTAAGGAAAGAGAATAGGTTGTATTAAAGTAATTTTACCGGACAACCCATATACCCATGATCAATATTTATCTGAAACAACTTACAATAACTACAGTTATTTTGGCTTTTGCCTGTAGTTCATCGTATGCACAGGATATTTTAAAACAGAAATACAATAATTCCACTGTCTATACTGGTATTGAAGTGGGCTCAAAAGGAGTAAAAATGAGTATGGTGGAGATTGGAAAAAATGCTCAGAACAGCGGAGCCTTTAATATTTTAAAAGATACTTCCATTAATACAGATTTCATTTCTTTTTCCCAACCCACCTTCCAGGCTACATTAGAAGCGCTGAACGGTTTGTATTCCACTGCCACAAAGGAGTATAAAATACCTGCAAAACGAATATATACTGTTGTCAGCAGCGGAGTAAAAATTCAGGCAGAGAAAGAAGAAAAAACAGCCTGGATAAACAACCTCATTGATTCTTTCAGATTTAAAATATATGAACCTCAACGGCAGGTTGAAGTGATTGATGTATTAGAGGAAGCCACGCTATCGCACCTGGGCATTGTTCCTGATGCAAGGCGATACACAACTTTCCTGGTCGATATCGGAAGCGGTAATACCAAAGGAGGATATTTTCCAAATGGAAACACAAAAGATTTTAAGCTTTTCCAGTTAAGCTGGGGCACTAAAAGCACCGCAAATGCAACAGAGAAAAGAGTCGAGGATGACAAAAGCCTTGTTAATTATCATAAACAGTTATACCGGGTGCTTATAGTTGTGGAAAATTCAGAGATCATCTATGCAGTCAATTCAAGTGGCGCCTATCCCCTTAGCGATAATATTGCAATTAGCGGAGGCATTGCCTGGGCTGTATCTACATTACTTCATCCTGAGTTACTGGATAATTCGGTAGTACCAGTCACATTTAGCGAAGTGGCAAAATTTTTCGATGATATTTATAACAATTATTCTTCTTTTTCAGACGCAAATCTTGCTAAAAATATAACCGGTACGGATGCATTTAAAACATCTGTTGCAAAGGAAGTAAAGAGAGTTCACCAGGTATTTGATCAAAGATCTTTAATGGCAGGCGCCGGCCTGTTAATGAAAATGATGAGGCAATTTGAATCTGCTTTCGAATCCAAACAATTTTTCCTCGTCAAAAACGGGCAGGTAGGCTGGATATCTGCTTATGTAGATCAGAATATAGCTCCACGAAATTGAAGTAACCGGTATTATTTCCTGTTTGGAATAATTTGTTTTGTTTCAGACCACGGGCGGTTTTCCACAATGTGAAATTTTATTTATCGCCCGGAAGCGAAGATTAATTAGATTGTACTTTATGAAAGACATCAGGACTACATTGATACTATTGCTTTCTGTGGGGCTTGTAAGCACATGGGTGTATCATCTCTACGATAAAACGATTTATAGTAAAAGGCGGACCGAAGTATATATTAAAGATTCTGCCGCAGTAGCCGATGGCATCAGGGATTCGCTGCAAAAAATTTATTCAGTTGCCATTACCGGGCTGGATAGCCAGCTTACGGAAACCAAAACAAATGCAGACTCGTTAAAGATCCAGATGAACACTAAGCTGGGAGAGATTTACAAATTAAAAAATGAGATCGGTGCTATTTTGAAAAACCGGGGATCTACAAGGGCCGACCTGAATATAGCCCGGCAAAAGATCAGTGAACTGCAACAAAAAACAGATGAACTGCGTACTCAAAATTCAGATATGGAAGAAGAAAAGAACCAGTTGAATGCAGTACTGGAACAACTGACAACGGATATGAAAGGACTTGAACAAAATATAAAACGACTGGGTGAAGAAAATAAAGTTCTTATGGAGAAGGTTAATATGGCTTCGATCTTTGTTGCTTCCGAATTAAAGCTTTCTGCTGTAACATTGAAAAATCAAAAAGAGCAGGAAACAAACCAGGCAAAAAAAGTAACAAAGCTTGTCGCTTCTTTTGCTGTTCAGAATAATATCAGCGAAGATAAAAATGCGGATGTGTATGTGGTGGTAACAGAACCTAATGGGCAAATATTACGAAATACAGTATGGGAATCCGGGTCGTTTGATACCCGCAACGAAGGGAAAAAAAATTATACCCTGAAAATGCACTTTGAATACGAGAAAGGAGAAACAAAACACTTACTCTCCTCGCTGAATGCCGACAGCTACGAACCAGGAAATTATACGATGCAGGTTTATCACAATGGCGTGATGATAGGAAAAACAATTAAAATGCTGGAGTAAACAACTTATATAAACAGAAAAAAAATAAGGTCCCGGTGATTCGGGACCTTTATACTTAAAATCCTTTTTTAATTTTCTCAGAAAATATTGTATCCATAGCTAATATAATATAATCCACCTACAGCAGGGCTGCCAAAACCAGTACGATAGTAGTTATTCCCAAGGTTAGTACCGCCAACACGGAATGTACTCTTGGTTGACGGTGGACGATATGAAACCTGTGCGTCAACCCAGGCAAAATAAGGCAATGTGCCTGTTACAAAAGTTCCTTCATAAAAGTTATTATCCTGCCATTTTGTTACTATATTAAAGCCTACATTATGACAAACGTTATCATTGCGCATACCGATATTGAAACGGTACTTGGGAGCATTGAAGAAAGTAACAACACCGGCCGGCACATTCCTTAACTCATCAGAGAAAACATTGCCATAGACACTGTAGTTCTTGAAAAACTGGTAATCAATTCCAATTCCCCAGCCAATAGCTTTGACTTCCTGGTTTGAATTTTGAACATATGATACATTTGAACTGCTGAACGGCGAATAAACCTCATACTTAGCGCCTGACCTTGGCTGAACTACTGCTGAATTAACGATAAAATTATTATACTTACTGTAATATACATAAGCATCAACTAATATCTTCTTATGAAGTATTCCTTTATAACCGAGTTCGTATGATTTTACAGTTTCGGGTTTTACTTCTTTATAAGTGGCTACGGTTAAACCAGAAGAATCGGCTATAGTAAGTCCACGGTATTGAATGACACTCGCTGCGGTATATCCCGGCAATGTTGAATTTAATTTATAAAAAGTCTGAAACTCAGGCAAACAACCAATAAGGGAACCGGAACCGGTGATAAGGCTGATATACTGATCCTGGTTAGTTGGGAACCGGTAGGCTGACTGATATGACAGCCTTATAAAATTATCTTTCGCTGCCCTGATAACTGCAGTTACCCGTGGAGTAAATTTACCATTAAAATTAGTTTGTTTATCCCAGCGGCCCGAAGCGGTCAAAGTCAATGCATCATTAAAAAGTTTTTTCCTTATCTGGGTATAAAGGCCAATTTCACTGATATCAATATTTCCCCGCTTTTTAACTTTAGTGTATCCTACACTATCTACATTATCTGCAAAAATGGTTCCTTTGGAATTCATGACCCATTGCTTGGAACCAACGCCTGCGATCACTTCAAGTGTCTTGGAAAAATGACCCATGTCAGAAACATTAATCTGTGCTTCAGCTCCATACAGGTCAGATCTGTCGAGGAATAAAGCTCCCCCTTTTACAATTGGTGTTGAGCGGATTTTTCTGTAAGCAGCATCGAATTGCGTAGTGCCCGGTATCAATCTTCCAACATCAGCAGCAGCCCGGGCATTGTTGTGAATGGTTATATCGCTTTGCGCTGTTCCACCCTGGCGTCTTGTTTCTGAAAAAGTGCCGATATAAAGCGGGAACCATTGTGAACTGGGCCGGTAAGCTTCATTCAGGAAGGCCCCCAAAGCTGTGGCATTGTAAGAATCACCAGCATTTTCCTGTGTTGTGTAAGCACGGACAAACCAGTTCTTAGATTGAACTTCAAATTTGTGCCGGCCAATTTTAAAGTTGCGGAGCGAATACCTGTCTGCTCCTGTATAAACTGTAGTGCCTGTTCCAAAATAGGTATTCCAGGAAACCTCTGTCTTGTCATCTATTTTCCAGTGGATACCGCCATTGAGTTTTACGTTGACGATATTATAATCTACAATAAGTTTTTCTTCGTAGCCTGTTCTTGATATACTGGCATTATGGTAATAATTATTTCTCATGCCGTTATAAAACGGGAACATATTATCAATCAGAGGTTTTATTGCAGGATTATTTAAAATTGGGAGTAAGGGCCCAAATCCTGGAAATGTATAAAATCCATCCCGTTGTGCATTGGTAGGATAAACCGGGTTGCCTATAAATGCATAATAAGCGTTCAATAAATTGACAACATCCACTCCTCCTGGCACCAAAGGTATTGTAGCACCGATAATGCCTCTACGGGTTTGGTCCTGAACGAAAAAAGAAAATGCATTCATATTGGCGCTGGTTTCATCGCCATACATATTAATGCCATTGAAATTAGGATCATTATTGCGGTTACCTCCTACCACCTTGCTTAAAATCCCTATCTGTTGTTTATTACGGTAATCATCGGCCTGCCAGTCGTTTCCTTTTATCAACTCAGCACATACTTTTAAAGCGACTTTATTTTTTATCGCTTTAGCCCACCTGAATGTCCAGTTATAATAAGGGGCGGCAGTCTGGCGTTGCTTGCGGTCAACATGCATGATGCCCTGCTTTATATTATAACTTAAACCCTGGTATTTAAAAGGATTTTTACTGGAAAGAAGCACTGTTCCATTCATACCACCCGACCCATACAATGCGGATGATGCTCCGGAGAGTATTTCAACATTGTCAACATCCAGATCGGTTAAACCAACAATAGTGCTTACAGCGAAATTCAAACCCGGGGCCTGGTCGTCAATTCCAGCAACGATCTGGTTCAGGCGGGTATTGCCACTTTTTACAAAGCCACGTGTAGTAACTGTATGATTGGTTAAACTAGCCGTATGTACATCTACACCTTTCAGGTTGGTAATAGCTTCGTAAATGGTAGGCGCCGCAATATTTTTTATTGCAGAAGGGCCCATACGTTCGATAGTAACATTCG
>JAHEZF010000260.1 GCA_023251215.1 Sphingobacteriales bacterium
AACCGCAGCCAAACCAAAGATCGCTGATTATGCCTTTACCACCATTACCCCTAATCTTGGAATGGTGGAATACCGCGATGGAAAAAGTTTTTGCATAGCCGATCTGCCCGGCATCATTGAAGGCGCTGCAGAAGGAAAAGGACTGGGGCACCGTTTTCTCCGGCATATTGAACGCAATCCTGTTTTGCTTTTTTTAATTCCTGCCGACAGCAAGGATCATAAAAAAGAATTTGAAATCTTAGTGAATGAACTGGAGAAATATAATCCTGAATTACTGCACAAACAATTCGTCATCGCTATCAGTAAAAGCGATATGTTGGATGAAGATCCCGATAGCTATCGGGAGATGAATGCCATTGAAAAAGATCTGCCTGAAAACATCCCGCATATTTTTATTTCATCGCTGGCGCAAAAAGGGCTTTCAGGGCTGAAGGATCTTCTCTGGGCAACACTGAATCAATAAACCAAAACGGGTATTGACTTTGGAGTGAAAATGATATTACCTTTAATAAAACTAAAATATGCCACACAACCCCTATCGCCAAAAGATCTCCATAGGAGAAGTTTTTTCCTGGACCTATCTCAGGGTTTTATTCAAAGCAATCTGGCTTTTTTTCCCTTCGATTTTATTTTTGGTGCTGGCATGGTTTGCATTCTGGCAAATCACCCAGGGAAAAGACCTGATGCAGCGGACGCTGGAGAATCCCCGCATTTTTGCAACATTCATTTTTGCAGAAATTTTCTGGGTGTATATTACCTGGTACACAAGCCGTATTATTGGTAAAATAAAAACTGCCGGTCTTTCTGATTCACCTGATAAAGAGGAACGCTTCTGGGGCAGGTTCCTTATTCAGATGCCAAGATTTCTTGCATTTAGTTGTCTTACAATTATAATTCTTGCTTTTTTAAAACTTCGGTTTGATCCTGAAAACAGGATAAATTGGGTATTCTCTATTATTCTTGGACTCAGCATATTCATTTATTTTGGCATTTATGCGTTCTGGAGCAGGAAAGCTGATAACACTGATGGGTTAACTGATAAAAAGAGTAAAGTAAAATATCTGAACAGTTTCCGCTATACAACATACGGACTTCTTGGAACTGCATTGCTGGTTATCATTTTTTTGCAATCATTTATTTTTCTCATGATTTTACTCTTTGCCTTCCAGGTGGGACTTGTACTGATCCTGATTTTCCGCAGGAAATTAATTTTTATTGAAGAACTTCAAAAGGATATTGAACTGTTAAAAACAAAACAATTTTTAGTAAAAGTCAGAAAATTTACGTTCGATTCAGAAGACCGTTTATATACCTGGGTATTTATCGGTATACTGGTTGTAGGGCTATTTTTTTATTTAAGCACTATTTTCTCCGTTTCTTTTTCGGTCTATATCGGGACTTTCCCTTTTGTTTTATTTGCTTTTGGCCTCTTACTGATACTTGGCAATGGCGTTACATTGGTTTCAGTTATTTACCGGATCAATGTTCATATAATTGTATTCTTTTTTGCATTTTTATCAGGCCTGATTTTCGAACCTCATTATACTCATATACCCGGTAAAAAGAATGCAGCTAATCTTTTTGATAATCGTCAGAACTTAAACGAGTATTTTAAAAACTGGATAGAACAAAGAAAACAAGAGCTGGATGACAGCAGCAGTAAAAAAATCTTTCCTGTCTATTTTGTGCTGGCCGATGGTGGCGCTTCCAGGTCAGGTTATTGGGCTGCATCCGTATTGGCAAAACTTAATGATGAAACTTCAGGCAGGTTTTCAAAACATATTTTTTGTTTATCTGGTGCATCAGGAGGCAGCGTTGGTAATGTAACTTACTTTAATTTATTGAGAGCAAAACAAACTAATGAGTCGGTAACGAAGAATGAGGTTCGGGCAGTGCAGGATTACCTTGAAACTGATTTTCTCACTTATACCATTGCCCGTATGCTGGGGCCTGATGTGTTTCGTTATATTATTCCCCTGAAGTCCATTGATGACAGGGCAGCGGCGCTTGCCCGGGTGCTGGAAAAAGGATCTGGCAAACAAAGCCTTCTTTATGATAGCATGGCCACCTGTTTTTCTGAAATCATAACACAAAAAAACAAACCTTATCCGTTGCCAATTCTCTGTATCAACACCACCCGTATGCAGGATGGGAGACCGGCTGTAATAAGTAATATAGATCTTACTGATCCCCGTTTTAATAAGCGGCTTGATTTTCTTGATCTATTGGATGAAGACAGGGACATTAAACTAAGTACTTCTGTTGTGTTGGGCGCCAGTTTCCCTTATCTAAGCCCGGCAGGTAGAATTGATGCTGATAATAAACAACATTATTTTGTTGATGGCGGTTATTTTGACAATTCCGGTTCGGGTGTGGTGAGTGAAATGATCAGCATTCTGTTGAAAGATCCTCTTTATATAAAATACCAATCGAAACTTCAATTTTATGTGCTCCATATTACCAATAGCCCGCAGGGTGATGCAGCGCTTGGAAAAGTAAACCCGCTTGTTAATGACCTGGCTGCCCCGGTAAAAACACTGATAGGCGCCTACGGAACACAGACGATTGTAAATGATGAACGTCTTTGGAATCTTATGAACAATACATACGGCGATCCTTTACATTACAGGAAGTTTAACCTGTACGATGACGGAAAATCAATTACCTATTCCATGAACTGGGTAATATCGGATACGTTGCTGAATGCAATGAATTACAGTCTTGGTTATAATGCTGAACTAAAAAAAATGGTGACTGAAATAAATAAGTAATGCCCAGGTGATAACCCGTGGAAATTTTTTGTTTCTTTATAAAAAAAATTCCTTTCATGAAAAAATTATTGAAGCCATACAGGATTTATATAACGGCGGCTCCCCTATCAGCAGCCAGATAGCAAGAAAAGTGATTGAAGCCTTCCGGGTAAAAGAAAATTCCAACAAATATTTTCAAACCCTCAGCCGGAGGAAGCAGGAAATACCTGAGCAGTTATCCCGCTGATTTTATTATAAAGAAATAGCAGACAAGCTGTTTATCAGCTTCGAAACGGTACGTACCCATATCCGGCATATTTACGAAAAGCTACATGTCAACAGCCGGATGGAAGCATTAAAGAAAACCGGACTTTGTAAACAACCCATTAATACGGTCTGCCCACTGTATCACAGGCCGCTTTTAATAATGAGTTACCGTCAATGGCATCCTGCCATTTCTCCCACATCATTACACCGTTGGCAATTTGTTTGGCAAGAATGGCTTTTCTTTTTACCGTGTATTGCCCGTTATAATAAATAGTATAATTGGTAAACCCGCCTGCTGTTACTATAGCCGAATCCAGTAATGGATCTCCT
>JAHEZF010000261.1 GCA_023251215.1 Sphingobacteriales bacterium
GAACATTGGGAGAAAGTTTATTCAACCAAACAGCCGCATGAAGTAAGCTGGACACAGGAACTTCCGAAAACTTCGCTGGACTTTGTTCATAGTTTTAATCTTCCGAAATCTGCAAGCATTATTGACATCGGTGGTGGTGACAGCAAGTTAGTTGACTATTTGCTTGATGAAGGTTATGAAAACATTACAGTGCTTGATATTTCAGAAAAGGCACTGGAAAGAGCAAGGCAACGGCTCGGCGACAGGGCTACAAAAATAAATTGGATTGTTTCAGATATTACGAAGTTTCATCCTTCTACTTCTTATGACCTTTGGCACGACAGGGCAACATTTCATTTCCTGACAACGAAAGAAGAGATCTCTGTTTACCTGGCTACCGCAAAACAATCAGTGAAAGGTTATTTAACTATCGGAACTTTTTCGGACAAAGGGCCGAAAAAGTGCAGTGGACTTGATGTTCATCAATATTCAGAGGAAGAATTGCAGCAACAACTTACTGATGGCTTTCAGAAAATAAAATGCCTGACTGAAGATCATATTACGCCTTCCAATACCATCCAGAATTTTTTATTTTGTTCCTTTAAACGAAAACAATCTTAAGAAATAAAAAAACTTTGTTACATCTTTCTTTCATCCACATCTCTGATAAATTTTATCACCCCGCTCATAAAAATTTTCTGGTCATCCCACATGCACATGTGGCTGCCGTTAGGGCAATATAAATAACGACCTTTCTGTACCATTTTACTTTGCGCTTCCATAGCGTCAGGATCCATCGTATCATATTTTGCCCCTACCATCAGCGTCGGAATCTTTATTTCTTTCAGCCGGTCTTTAATATTCCAGTTGGTAAGACGGCCTGCAATGCCAAACTCCGAAGGACCCTGCATGATTGTATAAATAGTGGAAGGCACTTCCATACTGCCTAAATGATTGAATGTGCGGTTCACCGGGTCGGGCCATTCTTCCAACCTGCATAAATGTTGTTTATAAAAATTTGGCATTAATAATTCCATATACCGGGGATTACTAAAATCTTTTCTTGCTTCTATCCCCCGGATCTCCGCCAATACTTTTGGATCCATTTGTTTTGACAGCACTTCGTCAGCATATTTTCCATAATCAGGACAGCTTGCTACCATATCAGCAACAATTAATGCTTTCATATTATCCTGATACTTCAAAGTGTATTCCATTCCCAGGATGCCGCCCCATGAATTTCCAAGAACATAAAAATTCGTCGAGTCAGCTCCGATGGCTTTGCGAACCTGCTCCACTTCATCCACATATCTTTCTATTGTCCAAAGACTGGTATCCTTTGGCTGATCACTGTACGGAGCACCGAGCTGATCATACTCATAAAATTCAAATCCCTCTTTTGGAAAAAAACTTTCAAAACATTCCATGTATTCATGACCTGCAGCCGGGCCACCATGCAGCAACAATATTTTTATTTTAGGATTATTGCCAAAACGTTTGGTCCACACTTTAAAATCTCCGACAGGAGTTTTAACAGGAATCATTTTTATCCCGGCGGATTGCACAGCGCTGTCACCATAATCGAAATATTTGGAAACCGGCATACCAGCATCATTTGTATTCTTTACTGGTTCTTTGCATGAAATCATTCCTATTGAAACGAGGAAAAAAACTAAAAGAGTTCTCATAACATCTGATTTGGTGCAAAAGGTAAAGAATTTCCTTAATTTCAATGACCACAAAAATTGATTGTATGAAATTTTCATTCACTCTCATTCTATGCGCTGCTTTAACATATGCACAGGCACAGACCAGGGCAGACTCCATTCAACTCATCCGTAATACGGTAAAACTTTACGATCTTGATTTTACTGATGCCGAGGCTGATTCCATGCTGGGTAATCTGAATAGCACCCTGCAATTGTATAAAGGCATGCATAAAACTTTGCCGGCAAATGATATCCCCTACCCTTTTGCTTTTAACCCGGCGCCGATGGGAACTAAAATACCCAATAAACAAATTAAGATCAACTGGGATATTCCTTATAAAATGGAATTGCCCGCCAACAAAAACGGGCTGGCATTTTATTCCATACCTCAATTAGCATCATTGCTCATCAATAAAAAGATAACATCAGTTGAGCTGACAAAATTTTTTATTGACCGCTTAAAAAAATGGGGCGATACGCTGGAATGTATCATTACCCTGACGGAAGATCTTGCCATGCAGCAGGCCAAACAGGCCGATGCAGAATTGCAGCAGGGAATTTACCGCGGACCTTTGCATGGTATTCCTTATGGATTGAAAGATCTGTTTGCTGTAAAAGGATACAAAACCACATGGGGTTCCACTCCATATAAAGAGCAGGTTGTAGATGTAGATTGCTATGTATACAGGCAATTGAAAAAAGCCGGGGCAGTATTGTGTGCAAAACTCTCTATGGGCGCCCTGGCCAATAATAATAAATGGTTCGGTGGCGAAACCAAAAACCCATGGAACCTGAAACAGGGATCAAGCGGTTCTTCAGCAGGTTCTGCGTCGGCAACAGTTGCCGGTCTTTTACCATTTGCTATTGGCACAGAAACTTTGGGTTCTATTGTTTCTCCATCCACACGGTGCGGAGCAACCGGATTGCGGCCAACATTCGGTTCGGTTAGCCGCTATGGAGCCATGGTTCTTTGCTGGAGCCTGGATAAAGTGGGGCCTATCTGTCGCAGCGCTGAAGATGCAGCCATTGTTTTTTCGTCAATCAATGGAACGGATGGTAATGATCCCGGCGCCATTAAACATACATTTAATTATACCGGCAAGGTTGATTGGAAAAAGACACGCATTGCTTATGCAGAAAATTATTTTAAGCCATTGAAAGATGATGCGCCGGAATGGAAAGTGCTGGAAGTGTTTCGTTCACTCGGGGCAAATATAAAAGCCGTAACATTTCCCGACTCGACCTTGTACCCTGTTAACCTGATACGCCTTATTCTTAATGCTGAAAGCGCTGCTGCTTTTGATGAACTCACCAGGACAAATCGTGATGACCTGATAGAAAGACAGGATCGGGATTTCTGGCCCAATACTTTTCGAACAGCCCGGCTGATACCTGCGGTGGAATACATTAATGCCAACCGCTATCGCTACAATTTGTGTAAAGGCATGAATGATTTTATGAAGAATTACGATGTGCTGATCGTTCCTACCTTTTCAGGAAGGCAACTGGCGATAACCAATCTTACCGGCCACCCGGTTGTTTGCATGCCGATAGGTTTTAATCAAAATGGTTCGCCGCTCAGTATTACTTTAATTGGAAATTTATATGATGAAGCAAGTATTTTAGCAGCTGCCAAAGCATTCCA
>JAHEZF010000047.1 GCA_023251215.1 Sphingobacteriales bacterium
ACCGTATCGTCATAAAAAGGTATCTGCATCTGTGTAAGTATGGTAAAAATGATGATCACACAAACTGTAGCTACAACCGGCCCGATAGAATTATCTGCAAACACGGATAACATAAAGGCCAATGACGCCACAGTAACCAGGCCGATTGCTGCAAAAATAAATGCCGCACCATATCTCCATATAATATCGGACGAAGCAATAATGTTGGAACTCGTCTCACGGGCAATAAACAAATCATTGGTTCCAAACAAAAGTATGCTGACGAATAAAGAAAGAATCGCTACCCAAATTAGCAACAAGATCGTGTATAAAGAAGCCGCTGTAAATTTTATGAGCAGCAATTGAGTCCGGGTTACAGGTTTGCTCACGAGCAGGCGAAGGGTTCCCATATTGGCCTCGCCTGATATCATATCGCCGGCTATTAATGCCACAAGGATCGGAACATGAATCAGCAAAAGATTCAACACAATGTAACATACCAGGTAACCATTCAATACCTGGTGAGTTGGCACCTCAAAGTTCAGGCTGACACCACTCATTAACAGTCCTGCATATTCCTCGCCATTATACTTCAGGCCAACCTGTATCAATAAAATAATAAAAGTTATTACAGCAAAAGCGATATAGGTTCTTGGCCGTTTAAATATTTTATAAATCTCTATTTGCAAAAGTTGCAGCATATCAGCGGGCTATTAGCGATAAGAAAAGGTCTTCAAGTGAATGTTTGGGTCTTATTGAAATTACATTTATTCCTTTTTCTACAAGCGTACGATTCAGTTCCGGTATCTGATGTTTATCCAATTCCAGCAAAATGTTTCCGTTGTCATGTGGGAGTAAATAACTGCTCCACTTTGTTTCCTGTATTATTCTTATTGAATTTTCCTTATTGTCAGTGATCAGCTCTACCTGTGCTTTTACTGGATTCAACAACTTATCTTTATTACCTTCTGCCACTTTTTTTCCTTTATCAATGATCAGCATCGAATCGGCAATCAGTTCCATTTCACCCAACAAATGTGAAGAGACAAATAAAGTTTTTCCTAAATCATTACTCAGGTGCAAAATAAGCTTCCGGACATCGGCAATCCCTTGTGGATCGAGGCCATTCATGGGTTCATCCAGAATGATCAATCGGGGATCATGTACCAGCGCTGCTGCTATACCAAGGCGTTGCCTCATGCCCTGCGAATAGGTTTTTACTTTACTAAAAGCTCTTTCTTCAAGCCCTACCATTGCCAGTTGATCAATTAGTTTCTTCTCCGGATTTTTTACTCCACTCATGGCAGAAAAAATGCGGAGGTTCTCCAAAGCTGTAAGAAATTTATAGAGGTCTGGCCGTTCAATGATAGCACCCACCTGCCGCAAAATTTCTTTACGATGTTTTTGCAGGTTCATGCCAAATATTTCTATTTCTCCGGAACTGGGCCTGATCAGTGTCAACAACATTCGAATTGTAGTAGATTTACCTGCCCCGTTTGGACCGAGGAAACCATATACCTGCCCCTCAGTTACCGTAAACGAAAGATCGTCTACCGCTTTTACCTCCTTAAAATCCTTGCTAAGGTTTTTTACCTGTATCGCAGTGCTCATCAGCGCTTCTTATAGGGCAAATGTATTAAAGGTTTGCCCTCGTATTGAAGTATTTGCAACCTCAGGAAAATATATTTGGAAAAAGGCTTGCAAATATTAAAGGTGCTTATTAAGTTTGTTCTACGATTCGGAAAACCACATATATCCGCGGAAAACTACGATAAAGATCCTGTACCTGTTTCCTCTTCAATCATCCCTTTTTACAAGTACAGTCTTTTTAGCAACGTAGTTCCTACGAACTTGTTTCTCCCAATTTCCTGCGAACCGTTACCCTATAATCCAATATTTCTGTGGGCCGATTAATTCAATAATCAACCCTGGAAATGAAACAAATCTTTACCCTACTTACCGGATCTTTGCTGCTTTTTTGCGGCCCTGGAAAAACACAGATAATATTAAATGAACTCTATACCGATCCCGGTGCAGGCAAGCATGAATTTTTTGAATTGTATAATTCCGGCGCTTCTTCTTCTCCTGTTTCAGTGGATAATTATACCCTTGTAACTTTTTTTGAAATCTCCGGCCAGAAAGGATTTTATGTTATGGATTTACCCAATTTAAGCGTTGGATCCAGAGGCTTTTTTGTTGGATCAGCAGCCTTGCCATTTAATTACCAGGGAGTCACCGGGTCAACTGCTTCAGATTTTAGCTGGAACAGTGCAGCTTTTATTGCAAACAATGGCTATGTCAAAATGTGGGCCCCGGGAACAGCCAATTTATCAGATGGAAATTTGTATTACGATGAGGGTTCATTACCTGCCAACTTCAATGATTTTTTCTACCGCAGAACAGCAACCGGGGCATCTTATTCAATCTTTCTTTATAACAATGGTGTGCTGATCAATACATTTATTGGCGGTTCGGGGGGAAACGCCACTATTTTAAATGATATAGTGAATATGCCGCAACTTTATGTAGACATGACTGCAGCTTCCCCGGATTTCACCATCAATTTTGCAGGCTACGGATCTTTACCTCTTGAAAACTGTACCCAGAATGCAGGAAGTGATAATGGGTATATCCGTCAGGCAGATGGTGCTTGTGGTCAATGGGTAAAATCGAGTTCCCAGTTTCAGCATACTCCTAAAGCATCCAACGGAACGCTGAGTGGTACCAGTGGAAGTGTTTCTGTAGCAGCAGCCATTGCCCGGGGAACTTTGGCCACAGGATCTGTTGTAAACTACAATGTGGTTGCCGGTCCATCTTCCGCTTTCCCCGTGGAAATGCAGATCTACCTGGATAACGGAACAGTTATGGGTAAGCTGGATGCAGCCGATACTTATGTGGAATCAAATACCGAAACAATCATTTCGCAGGGACCGTTCTATACCCATTTTTATCCCTATAATGCAAGTATTTTAATAGTAGTTAAAACCAGTGCCGGTTGCCTGGATAAAATAATTTATATCCCAAATTCTACTGTACTCTCAGTAAATCTTATCTCTTTTCAGGGCAACCAGGATTATAATAAGATTATGCTGAACTGGAGTGTGGATCAAAATGAAACAGCCGACAGGTTTGAACTGGAAAAAAGTTTTGACGGCAGGAATTTTACAACAGCAGCTATTGTGTTTTCTACAGAAAATTCGGGAGTTGAAAATTATTCATTTAAAGAAACTGCTCCTGTTGCAGGAAAAATTATTTACCGTTTAAAAATATTTGATAAAAATCAAAAAGCAGGCTACTCAAATAACCTTGTATTCCAGGAAAACTCCGTCCTGAATAGCGCATTGAAAATTATTAACAACCCGGTAAATGATAAGCTAGTACTTAGCTTTCAAAACAATAGTTGCCAAGTAATAAATATAAAATTAGTTGATGCTAACGGCCGGCTGGTGCAGGAACAAAAAATAAACGGTTATAAAGGTTGTAATATCATCAATCTTACACTCAATTCTGTATTTAAAAGTGGTATTTATATCGTCGACCTGTTTGACGGCATTAATCATTACAGCAGCAAATTTGTAAAGCAATAAATAATAAATTTAAAAGCCCTTTGAATATGACAAAATTTACAGCTTTCGTAATTATCGTTGCCCTGAGGTTAATTTATCAGCCATCATATGCACAACAAGGAATGTCCCCTTTTACAAGCCCATCAACTGCCACTACAATTGTGCCTGTGAAAAGCATCAGCTTTACAGAGGAACAGCAGAACAACAGAATGTCGTTGCTGAAACCTGCCGATGAAAATGAGCCTGCTGAACAGTTCAAAATAAAAAGATGCACCGACAGGAAAAGATTAATATATAAAGAGCCAACTTTAATACGTAATGAACTTAAATCAGTCAACACCGGATTTGTTATAATTAAACGGTAAGGCTTATAATATATCGCATAATATTAAACTAACTGCCATGTCCATTTTTCAAAAACAAACCATACAGGAAAAATACAGCAACCTGAAAAAAGTATTTGAAAAAATGCTGAACCCCAAAAAACAAAAATCGTTACCGCAATTTGTATTGCAACCATACCGGAATAAAAAAACTTTGAGGGATATTGATCTTCGCTAAACTATTATACGCTTAAGAGGTACCAATAGAGAAAGAGCCCTTTGTATTAAGGGCTTTATTATTTTCCGGCCAATACCGGTTCTTTTTAAAATATTGATGCCACCGGAATTTTTAAAACCATCATAGCCATTGCAGCAAGCGGGGTAAGCAGGGCTATCAATCCCCATCTCTCCCATTCTTTCAACTGGGAACGGTATAATGACCAATCAAATCCTTCAGCCTCTGAAAATGTGAGTTTGTAAACCTTTTGCTGCAGCGGCACCACTTTTATTGCAAACACAACTCCTGATATGGAAAACAATACGATTGACCAGAATATCCATCCTGTTTTTAATAAAGGGAGACCACCTGAAACAGCAGCGCCGAAACCTCCTGCTGTTATAATAATAACTCCCGGAATGGTGAACCATTTATCACTGGCAATGATTCCCTTCATGGTAAAAGAGATCAGGGAAAGATCGTTGGTCCGGTCTGCCCGCCTCATCCAGAATAATCCTGTAATAATATTTCCCAGGAACAAGATCACTGCGCCGAGATGCAACAGTTTTAATGCGGAATAAATATTCATGCAATCATTATTTAGGTTCCAAGATAAGTTTGCAGATTTTTTACATATTCTTCAAATGCCTTAATACCCTGCTTTGTTATTTTACAGATCGTTTGAGGGTAATTATCTTTAAACTGCTTGGTCACATCAATATAATCCGCCTCTTTGAGTTTTTGGATCTGCACACTCAGGTTGCCGGCAGTAGCATTTGTTTTTTCTCTCAGAAAAGTGAACTCAGCTTCTTTCACACCGATAAGGAGTGACATGACTGCAAGCCGCAGTTGGGAATGTAATATGGGATCAAGATCTTTAAACATCAGCAATTCTTTCCTTTAAGGTAACGGAGTCGTAAAATAAATCCCGGAATCAACCAGTTGAAAATTGCGGCTAAACTATTTAATAACATATCCCACATTGTTGCCGTAAAACACGAAACAACAAAAAACAAGTAACACAAAACACCTCCAATCATCATGGGCCTGAACCTGCGGGCCATTCCCGTTGTTAATGTTGGAATGGCGTACAACAGAAGAAGCAACGAAAAGTGGCTGAGAACATCAGGCGTAAAATGCTTAAGTGAGCCTGTTGAAGCGTTCCTGACCAATAACTCACTCCCGCTATCTTTTAAAATTTGATCGCTTACACGGGGCACGATATTGAAATAAAAAATCAGGGCAAAAATACTTATCCCATATACCAGCCACACTGCATTCATAAACGCAGCTTCGTGCGGGATGGCTTTACGGTTTTTTCTTTCCCTGACAGAAATAAAAATCTGCGGAATAATGGCGGCCAACACAATTAACCAGATATCAAAACCGATATAAAAATTCCAATATTCTTCCGCAAAGTTGATTATCCCGGCAAGGGTAACTACGCTTCCCCATAAAATAGCACTGGTACCATTTTCATGAAAGCCTCCTTTGGCTTTCTGTATCATTTTAGCAATAAGCTCAAGGCTTTCCTGTTCTGATAACTTTTTTTCTTCCATAATTTATTTTTTTTGCAGTTTGAGTTTTTTACTAAATAATCAGCCCGGAATCAGCCCGGCAAAAAAATGGATTGAATGACCGGCCAGCTTTTAGTTATTTGTACTGTGAAAAATAATACATCAGCCTTGGCAACCCCCAGTTTGGATGAATACTGCTTTCGGGTTTAAATGATTCAAACAAAGACTTTGCCTTATCAAACAAAAGCTTTGCTTCTTCTTTGCTGCCACCATATTGCTCCGGCGTTTGAAATTTATCTTCTCCTTCCAGCAAATACACTCTCGGGTTGCCGGCATCCAGTTCTTTTGCTTTTTGCAAAGCCTCATCAGCCTGCGGTCCGTATATCATATAACGGTTCATCGGGTCTCCCATCATTCGTAAACTGGCAATCATTTTTTTGATGATCCATGTTTCCGAAGTTTCTTTTGAAAGACTAATGGCTTTGTCCAGCATTTTTTCGGCAGCATCAGCTTCCGGATCCATTTTATCGGTCGCATTTCCCATTTGCCCGGTCCAATAACTGTACCCGATCAAAATGTGGCCGAATGCTGCATAATAATAAGGGAGCCATTGTGTTTTTTCGGCATCGCCAATGCGTTCAAATGCATTGGTCATCTCTTTCCATGCATCGGGACCCTGGGTAGAATCAATCATGGCAATTCTTTGTTCCATTGCTTTGGTAAATTTGTCACTTGTCTGCGCAATGGAAAAATTGGCAGCCAGTACAACAGAAATAATAAGTATTAGCTTTTTCATGTTCGTTGATTTATTGATGAATGAAATAGTTTGCATGGTTATATTTTCAAATTGTTATTGATTGCATCCTGTGTTCTGTCCACACCAAAACTGAAAAAGATGCCGATGTAAATAAAAGTTCTTGAGGTAGGAACAATGGCCTGCTTTTTTAATCCATCATAGGAATACTGGTATCCGTAGGTTTGTTTGATCCCGAAAATATTGCTCCAGGAAATCACATACACGATCCATGTTTTTGCATTCTGTGTAGCAATTGCAGGTATATAGTTTAAACTAAAACTGACATTATGATAATCCGGGATCAGGCCTTTATCCCTGAATTTGTATTGGCTGCCATCGTAATAAATGTTATAATAAGGGCGGCCGCTGGAATAGTTGTATGACCAGTTGAAACCTGTCTTCCACGCCATCACAAATTTTTTCACTACTAATGACGCTGTATGTTTGGCAGCGAAACTGGGCTGAATGGCATAAGGGAAATTCAGGAAATCTCTTTTCGTATCGAGATATGAATAAGATATCCAATAATCCAGGTTCTTTACTGTCTTTCTATCCCTCCAGAAAACTTCAAATCCTTTTGCATCGCCAAATCCTTTGTTACTGACAGCTGCTTCTCTCCCGCCACTTAGATCTGTTTTAATCAGGTCATGATATTTTTTATAAAATGCTTCTATCCTGAAAGTGATCAGGCTTGTTGTTCTCTGGTATTGGGCAATGTAATGGTCAGCCCTGGAAAATGTAACTGTATTGGCAGCAGGTAAATATCTTTTATCCGGATCCTGGTAAAAAATTCCATATGCTAATGATGCCTGTCCTTCTTTACCAACTTTATAGGCCAATGAGATCCGCGGGGCAAAATTGAATTTATCCAGCAAGGAAGAATGTTCAAGTCTTGTGCCCAGCTTGGCGGCTACATTGTTGGTGATATAGATATCGGTTTCGGCAAAAGCGGAGATAATATTCTCTTTTATATTGTACTTAAACTGCTGGCCGTTGTAAATAGTAAAAGTGGGCATGTCATTACTGTAATTGTATTCGCTGCCGAAACGAATTGCACTTAGTCCTGTCAGTCTTCTTTCAAAAACAGCTTTGGCATTAAAATAATCTGCTTTAGAGTTAAGGGTGAATTTTTTGAACTCAAGTCCGGTAAGAGTAACATCATTTTTCTGTTGATCCTGCAATCCTCCGTTGATATCATCTTTATTATTCGTGTAAGAAATGCCGCTGTTGAACCG
Source organism: Sphingobacteriales bacterium (assembly GCA_023251215.1). Classification (GTDB taxonomy): domain Bacteria; phylum Bacteroidota; class Bacteroidia; order Chitinophagales; family Chitinophagaceae; genus JAHEZF01. The sequence goes on from JAHEZF010000047.1 coordinate 7,634, forward strand.
CCACTTTTTGCCGATTTTTTCTTTGTAGGCCAGGTTGTGATATACATTAATATTTTTCAGGCGAAACACATCCTGGTATCCTGATGTATCAATACTGTTTTCCCGGAAACCAAGATGATTGGCATTGAAATAACCATAGTATTTCAGTATCCCTGTCTTTGAGGTTTTGATCCGGAAATTAGCATCTGCCGTATGATAAACAGGGATCTGGAAATAATTTTGTTTTTGTTTGAATAATTTGAAGGCAAGCGTCAGGTCAGTATACTCATAGCTGAATCCCCACGATGAATTTTTATTCTTTGCCAGTTGCTGATAACCGCCGCCAAGGCCAATCACTGAAACAGAAAGACTCGCAGAGGTTCTGTCCGGAAGATCAATTGACTCAAGGATCAATGCTGATGACATGGCCTGTCCGTACAAAGCGGAATATCCACCTGTACTGAAAACCGTTCCTTTAAAAATAAATGGCGAAAAACGAGACCGTGAAGCAATATTAGGAATACTGGTATAGAAAAAATTATTTACCAGTGTTCCATCAATAAATGTTTTTGTTTCTCCGGATGTACCTCCGCGGACAAATAATCCTTCACTTTCTCCTACCTGCTGTGCGCCGGGTAATGTTTTCATGGCTCCGGTTACATCCCCCTCAGCACTGGCGGTGGTAACAATATCTATTGGATTCAAAACAGCTGCGGCTTTTTTTCTGTCGCTGGCCTCAAATGTTCCGGCCGTTATTACCACCGCTTTCAATTCCGTTATTTCTTCTTTTATTATTATATTCAGATTAATAATTCCTCCTTCCAGTTTAATTTTTTGTTCAAAGGGCCTGTACCCGATCGAAGAAGCAACTAAAATCTGTTCTCCTTTTTCAAAAGTCTTAAATGAAAACTTACCGGTTGAATCTGTAGTAGCTCCGTCATAGGTATCCTTTACTACTATACTAACACCCCCAATGTGATTGCCTTTGTTGTCTTTCACTATTCCTTTTATTGTAAACTGGGCTGAAGCAAAGCCAGCCAGAACCGACAGTAGCAAAGTAAATAGTCCTGTTTTCTTTAATCCCATAAGTCGCATTTTTCAATTTCGAATACAAACATAAAGTAGTTTATATTATAAACCAAATATTTTTTAAATAAAAAAACGTCCCGCCATAGGCGAGACGTCCCGTCCGGAACCCTACTATAATTAGTTTATTGCTTTACGATTTTTTGCTGAGCTGATACGCCTTCGCAGTTTGCCTTAACCATATAGAAACCAGGAGTCATATTACTTACGTTCACAATCTCTGTCTGTCCGCTGTTTGCATTTTCAGACCTTTTGGCCACCTGTCCATTGGCGTTGTATATTTCAATGGTCACTTTTTTATTCTGCCAGTTGTTTGGAAGTGTGATACGAAGTTCATTGCTTACCGGGTTAGGATAAGTAAGAATAGTAATCGTTTGTTCAGTTTGTTTTCCTATCCGGATAATGCGGGTAGCAGAGTAATTAGACTTGCCATCAATATCAACTGAACGAAGTCTGTAATAGATAACTCCAGCCTGTGAACCGTTTATGTTATCTATAAAGTCATAATTCTTTTTCTCAGTAGTGTTACCAAAGGCAAACACCATTCCTGCATCGCTGAAATTTTTTCCATCCAAACTTTTTTCAATTACAAAATGACTTACATTGAATTCAGTAGCAGTTGTCCATTTCAGATCTACTTTATTATTGTTCAAGAAAGCATTGAATGATTCCAGTTTGACGGGCAAATTAATAGGACCATTCGGATAATACATTTCGCCTGTTATAAAACTGTATTTACGTGATGCATTACTTGTTGTTTGCCCGTTTGTGCCTACTTTAAAAGTCAGCTGCTGCACATTTAAATTCGTTACAGTAAAAATATCAGTTTTTTGAGTTGTATCTGGTCCGCCATGTTCAGCACCACCTATGTTTACCCCCATAAATCCGGTTCCTATACTTGTAATTGA
>JAHEZF010000262.1 GCA_023251215.1 Sphingobacteriales bacterium
CCTTTATAGGCGCTGGCATCTTTGGTTACTTTGGTCCAGAAATCGGTTCCATATGTTTCCCTGCCATAATTCACCAATAAGTAGCCCAGATAATAATGATTAGGCACATAATCTTTATACGAACCATTCCGCAATTTCATCCATGAATATTTTTTTCCGGCCTGCCACAGTGATGGATAGGCATTCAGAAAAAGCGGTAACCTTCCCCTGCCCTGGTTAGTGAGAATAGTTTCATTATATACCGCATCACCTTCATAAAACCAGTCGGGTATGGACGCATTGATAGCTAAATCATATCCTTCTTCGCCAAACAAATAATACATCGCCTTGCTCAGCCCATTGCGGAAATTATTGAACTGCATTACATGGCGGTATTCATGCACAGCCAACTGGTCGGTCCATGAAATACTTCCTTCCTCAAAATTGTTCAGGGCCGGGGTTAAAAAGAATTCGCTGCGGAATGGGCCCAGGTTCACATAGCCATTGGCAATGGTGGTTTGATTTTGCAAAACAATATTGATCTTATGCAACTGGTTGCCCAATGACAGCCCTGAACTTGCCGAAGGGTTATCAGCGAGGTAATGAACAACAGATGATACCCTTTGCGCCTGGTCATCCATACCTGCCGGAAAAATAATTCTTACTGAATCGGTATTGATCTGTTTCCATTTCAATGAAGGCGGATTGCCGCCGAATTGCTGGGCTGAGAGAAATGTAAAATATAAAATGTAAAATGTAAAACACAAAAGTCTTCGCATGTTGCCGGATTTTAAGGGAAGTTACGGAGGAAAATTTATGTAATTTTATGGATGATACGACAAACAGCACATTCTTTAAAAATTGCCACTGCCTTTTAACCCATCCTGATATATGTTTGAATCAGCCATTGAAAAGATATTACAATTCACAAGGCCCCTTCATACTATTTCAAGAACGTATGGAGGGCTGATATTACCCGGCAGTTCTACATTCTTTTTTTTGAATGACAGCGGGTTTGCCATCACCTGCAAGCATGTGGTGAGCCTGATACCTGCAGCAGAAAACATGAATCAGACCTATTTAAAATTCAAAGCAGAAAGAGACAGGATTCCTAAAGACGGCAACTACAAAAAAAATCTGCAGGGCCTGGAAATGAAATATAAATACAATAAAGAGACAACCATTCAGCTAAAGAATAATTTTCTTAATTGTTTTGATAAAATTGAACAGATCACTTATCATATACACCCCACACTCGACCTGGCTATTTTAGAATTCAAAGGCTTTACTAAGATCTTTTATTCATCACAGGCTACTTTCATCAGGGACAGCAGTAAAATAAAGCAGGGAAAATACCTGTGCAGAACCGGTTTTCCTTTTCCGGAGTTCAATAATTTCAGGCACAACACTGACAGCGATGATATTGAATGGACCAGTACAGGAAATCCCAATTCGCCATCATTTCCCATTGATGGCATCCTGACAAGATTTGTTGCCGACCCCAATGTCAGCGGCATTACCGGCATAGAAATGAGTACACCCGGCCTGAGAGGACAAAGCGGCGGGCCGCTTTTTGATATTGATGGAAATATTTATGGTATGCAGTCTGCCACCAACCATTTACACCTTGGGTTCGACATAAAAGACAAGGAGATAATACAGGACGGCAAAAAAAATAAAGTTTCAAACCATCCGTTCCTGCATGTTGGCATCTGTGTACATGTGGACAGGATCAAAGAATTTCTTACTGAATATAAAATTGCATTCAAAGAGGCAGATTAAACAGCCACCCCGCTTTGCGGGATGGAATTTGCGAATAAGTTGTATGCATAACATTCAGAAAAAATCAATAATGAATATCGAACAAGGAATAATGAATTTTGAAGTAATGCTGTCTTTGAAAATTTCATCATTCGACATTCCTTGTTCATTATTCGATATTCAAAAAGGCAAAGCATCAGGATATTATCGCCCTGAAAGCTTTCGGAGTGGATTTTTAAGGTGTATTAAAAACAAAAAATGACCGGCTTCTGCATCAGGACAAGAACTAATCAAACAATTCGTTTTGCATTTTACAGCGAAGCCACACCACTGACTACAGAGGCTTTTGCAAAAGCATTAGCTTTTTCAGCAACTTTCTATCATGCTAAAATATCCGGTCAGGAGATATGGACAGATAATGCACCCCCACTTGACATACCACAGGAAAATTCTTCCGTATTTGCCGAACCCGGTGAGATTGTTATCGGGCCGCTAAAACCATCAAGAAATAAAATAGCAAAATGCATCGGCATTTTTTATGGTGAAGGCAAACTACTTGACTGTGGCAATATTTTTGGAAAAGTTATGGATGAAGACCTGCCCAGGCTTAAAAGTTTAGGCGATGAAATCTGGCGGCAAGGAGGACAGGTTTTGCTTTTCGAGAACCTGGAATGAATAATTTTCTGCACAGCCCGGAGCCGATAGCTATCGGCTCCGCCTGGCACAGTTCCCGGTTGGGAGACACCGGGCAGGAAAAAAGTTAGCGTTAATTGCAAAAACACGGCAGACGCAATAAATTTATGCAAGTGCCGTTGACACTTTAACTAACCATAAAACTTACAAATGAAAGCAACCAGCATTTTATCAGTTGCAATCCTGCTGACAGTTTCTTATTCCGCTTTCGGACAGGAACAATCAAAGACAATAAAGAAAATCAGCATTCACGACATTTACATTCAGACAGGTTTGTTTTCGGAGCGCAACACCAACGGGACACTGACAGATTTCAAAGCACTTGCTCCTCAATCAGTTTTATTAAACAGCGACTTTACAGGATATTCTCAATCTAACGGATTTAGTTTGACAAGCAACACAATGTTTTCAGTAATGTTGGGCATTCAATTCAGCGACACGCAAAAAACAGCTTACAAAATAAATCCACAATTACGACTTGGCGTTTGTTATTTTTCCGGAACAAGTTTGACAGTTGGATTATTTAAAGAAGAGCGCAAACCATACGACACATTAATATCTACGCAGACAGGACAAACAGTTTATATTGATTCAGTAACTACAAAAAGTTACAGTATGAATTATACATCTGAACAACTTCGCCTTGACGGTTCATTAATTTTCAGAACTAATCCTGAATCCCGCTGGTCTTTATTTACCGGAATAGGAATTACAGCAGGCTTTTCAATCAATGCCAATACCGAAATTTATTACAGCAAATATGACAGGACAGAAACCCGTTATCCCAACGGCAATCGTTCTTCCTCATATTCTTTTTATTCCGGGGACAACAATAAAACAGAAAAATTCAGAAACAAAAATAATTTCGGACTTTCAACCTATATTCCAATGGG
>JAHEZF010000263.1 GCA_023251215.1 Sphingobacteriales bacterium
CACTTCACGATTTTCATTTACCTTCGAACTCAACTTTAATTTAAGTCTCCGTGATCGTAGCTCCTTCAATTCTTTCGGCTGACTTTGCCAACCTGCAACGCGATGTTGAAATGATAAACCGCAGCACGGCTGACTGGTTTCATGTGGATGTGATGGATGGCGTGTTTGTTCCTAATATTTCCTTTGGTTTCCCGGTGATCAGAGCGATAAAAAAACATGTACAGAAACCGATGGATGTTCACCTGATGATTGTTCAGCCCGAGAGATTTATCAAGGATTTTAAAGATGCCGGTGCCGATCATTTATCGGTTCATTACGAAGCATGTACCCATTTGCACCGCACGTTGCAGGAAATAAAAAAACATGGGATGAAAGCAGGAGTTGCAATCAATCCACACACTTCAGTTTCTTTACTGGAAGACGTGCTGCCTCTTATTGATATTGTTTGTATGATGAGTGTGAATCCCGGTTTTGGTGGGCAGAAGTTTATCGAAGGCACCTACAAAAAAATTAAGGAGCTTAGACTTCTTATCAGCAAAGTCAATTCCAAAACATTGATCGAAATTGACGGAGGCGTTGATCTGACAAATGCTCCATTGCTTCTGAAAGTAGGTGCTGATATTTTGGTGGCCGGTAATACGATTTTTTCATCGGATGATCCGATGGAAACGATTGCGATATTAAAGCAATCTAAACTAGCTTCAAATGTGTAGAGGTAGTACCCGGTTTATCTCCTGGCAATATTATCCTGAAGTATTTTCAAAAAATAAATTGTCATGAAATATTTGAGGGTATTACTATTTCTTATTTCGATTATCACTGTAAATGCACAAGACGTTCCAATAAATCCAAACCTATCGTGGAATGGAGAAAGTTCATTAGCCATAAATCCGGTTGACAGCAATAATCTTGTTACGGCATGGATGAAACTTACAGGAATTGGTCGTGTAAGTATTGCTGTATCTTCATCTTTTGATGGCGGACAAACCTGGAGTGTTCCTGTAAATATGCCGCACTTTTTTGTAAACTCTACCTCAGCCGATCCTACTTTGTGTTTTAGAAATGATGGAATCCTGTTTTTAGGTTATATAGATTATCTTTTAACACATGACAGTGGCGCTGTGTATGTTGCTCAATCTTCAAGTGGCGGACTTACATGGTATTCTCCTGTAGAAGCAATCAATGGTTTTGCAACTCCGGACTTACCGGTTGACCGCCCCTGGATTACCATTGATAATTCGAACACATCATCCCAGGGGAAAATCCATGTTATAACAAAAAGCATTAAAGATGCTCCGTTTCCTCATGCTGTCTGGCATATAGAAAGTAGCGATAGCGGAGCCACATGGTCGGCACCGGAATTGGTTGACGACAGCATACCGATAGGTCCTTCCATAAGTTCAATGGGAATTCCGGCAGTCAGTTCAGACGGAACTCTTCATGTACTTTATCTTTCATACAATCCTTCTCAATCCTTACTTCCGCGATACATCCTTGCTTCCAAAACAAATTCTGCTTCCGGGTTTACCTATAAGATAGTGAATACACTTCCGCTCAATTCTTTTATTTCTCCCGGTGATAGCCTGTACCAATACAGTTATCATCTTGCAACCAATCCTGTTGACTCAAATAACCTTGTAATAATCTGGACCGATAACCGCAATGGTGATCCTGACATTTATTCAGCCAGCACATTTGATGAGGGCATTTCGTGGTCTTTACCTTTACGGATAAATGACGACAGTATTTCCAACGGAGTGGGACAAGATATGTGTTGGGCGGGGTTCTCAGCGAACGGAAGATATGCAGCGGCATGGCGCGACAGGCGCGAAGCCGGCATCGGACAAAATGCTGATTATAAAATCTACGCGGTGAGGTCTGATGATGGGGGCAATTCATTTTCCGCTAGCGATGCTCTGAGTTCACAGTCAGGTCCACTTTATATTCCGGTTGATGGAAATGATTTTTTAGGAGTTGCTTTGTCTTCATCCAAAGTATTTTCAAGTTGGGCTGATAAGCGCAATTCACGTAACCAGATTTATTTAAACTCTCTGTTTCTTAATTCAATCACTACAGGAATTCAGGATCAGAACATAGAATCGGAATTATTTATCGTGCACCCAAACCCCGTTCATGGTGAAATAACCATCAATATTAATTGTTATGATCTGCAGGACGTATTCGTCTATGATCTGTTTGGTAAACCGGTAAAACATTTATCTGCCGATGAGTTGAAAACATCTTCTCCTAAATGTAAAATTGATTTGAAAAGTCTCAAGCCCGGTATTTATGCAGCTTCCTTTGTATCAGGCAGGAGTAAAAAACGAATTGTAAAAAAAATTGTGGTGTTTTGATTAATCATTTTTGATATCCGGAAATAGAATGAAAAAAAATATCTGGTTCACTTTATTCCTATTGATTTCGATTGGTGCCTGTCAGCAACAAAAAGGAGATGTTTACAAAAATTCATCTCTTCAACCGGTGAAAGACACAATTCAACCCGCGGCCATGCAGGAAGAAAATCGGGAAGCGGATATTAATTACAAAATCATTCAAAGCGAAAATGGAGTGCAGGGTTTTGGATACGATATTTACATAAAGGGCAAAATCTATGTCCATCAGCCAACGATTCCGGCAGTTGCGGGAAACAAAGGCTTTTCCACAAAGCAAAAAGCTGAACAGTCTGCACGCCTGGTTATATATAAGATAAAAAATAACATTCTTCCGCCCACAGTTGAAATACGCGAACTGGATAGCTTGCACCTGCTGGAATGAATGAAAATAAGTTCCTATTGTATCTGAAACTTTTCTTTATTTTCGCAGGCCGAAACTCAGAATAATTTTTTATGACGAACATTACTTTCACCATGATTAAACCCGATGCCGTTAGTAACGGATACATCGGTCCCATTTTAGCAAAGATTAACGAAGCAGGCTTTCGTATTGTAGCCATGAAATATTTTCACCTTGAACCCGAAAAAGCAGCTGAGTTTTATGCTGTACATAAAGAACGTCCTTTCTACAACGATCTGGTAAAGTATATGTCATCAGGCCCGATTGTAGCTGCGATTCTCGAGAAAGAAAATGCGGTGGAAGATTTCCGCACACTTATTGGCGCTACCGACCCTTCTAAAGCCGCGCCCGGAACTATTCGTAATCTTTTTGCCAAATCAATTGATGCAAATGCTATACATGGCAGCGACAGCGATGCCAATGCCGGGATAGAGGGAAGTTTCTTCTTTTCTCAGATGGAGAGATTTTGAAAAGGAAGGATGAATACTGAATTCATAATTTGTTCTTTATTCCTTAGCCTCCTGCTTTCT
>JAHEZF010000264.1 GCA_023251215.1 Sphingobacteriales bacterium
TTGCCAATGGAAAATTTTCGGCAATTGACTTTACATATTCAATTACTCTCATATCTTCTTTTATCTGCAGTCCCTGCTGAGAATAATTCCCAAATATTACTGTATCACCAATATTTATTTTTCCGCTATCAGCTTTTTCTGTCCCTTGCAAAATATTCAGGAATGTTGTTTTGCCCGTTCCGTTTTTGCCAATTATGCCGATTCGATCTCCTTTTTTAAATGTATAATCAAAACCTTTTAAAATAATTTTATCGCCATAATTTTTATAAACCTTTTTCAACTCTGCGATCTTTCCTCCGAGCCGGTTCATCTTCATTTCTAATTGCAATTGTTCATCGGCGATCTGTTGCTTTGCCTTTTTTTCTACTTCATAAAAACTATCCTGCCGGCTTTTGCTTTTGGTGGTACGGGCACGGGGTTGCTTCCGCATCCATTCTAATTCTTTGCGATAGGTGTTTCTTGCTTTTTCAATACTGGCAGAATCGCTTTCAAGCCTGGCAGCTTTTTTCTCTAAATAATTTTCAAAGTCGCCTTTATAAACAAAAAGTGTATCGTCATTCATTTCCCATATCTCATTGCAAACTGCATCAAGAAAATACCGGTCGTGTGTTACCAGCAGCAACGTTGTATTCTGACTGCTCAAATAATTTTCCAGCCATTCCACCATCTCAACATCAAGATGATTGGTTGGTTCATCCATTATTAATAAAACATGTTTATGTTCAAAGCCAATATCAATTAATGTTTTTGCCAGCGCCACTCTTTTGCGTTGACCACCGCTAAGTGTAGAAATATTTTGCTGCAGATGATGAATGTTTAATTTCCCCAACACTTGTTTTACCTTGGCTTCAAAGTTCCAGGCGCCGAGTTCATCCATTTTTATAATTGCAGCATTAAGTTTTTGTTCACTTTCTTCATCCACTGCTGCTTCGTATTTTTTAATTGCATTTATGATCGGGTGATCATGAAAGAAAATATTATTAAGCACAGATTCATTTTCGATAAAAGAAGGCTCCTGTTCAAACAACACTACATCCATATCTTTATTCACCCATACTTTTCCCTCATCAGTTGTTTCCTGCCCGGCAAGTATTTTTAGTAAAGTCGTTTTACCAGACCCGTTTCTCGCTACCAAAGCAATTTTATCTCCTTCTTCTATATGAAAAGAAATACCAGAGAAAAGAGGTTTAATACCAAAACTTTTTGTCAATCCTTCAACTGAAACGTAATGCATGCGGCAAAGATAAGCCGGTAGTTTACTCAGAACTATACTGCTTATATCAGGTGATATTGTACCGGTAATAATGAATACCCACTTGCTCAAACTGCACTGCCAGTTACTCAAAGCCGGTTTTATAAAGAAAAAGGTAATAGTAGGTTGCTGAAAATTTTTTATTATGAAAAAATTTCTCCTGCTTGTTACCAGCTTTCTTCTTTTGAATACATTAATAAAAGCTCAAAGCGTAGCCATTAATGCTGATGGGTCATTACCACATCCAAGTTCAATTCTTGATATACAGAGTAATGCTAAAGGCCTGCTTATTCCACGTATGACCAGTGCGCAAAGAACAGGCATAGCAAATCCTGCAGCAGGCTTGCTGGTGTATGATAACGAGACCGAAAGTTTCTGGTTTTATAAAACAGAAATCTGGACCGAATTAGTAACCGGTGCTGGCGCGGGAACTAATTACTGGAATACGAATGGCACTCATATTTATAATAACAATACAGGTAATGTGGGCATTGGCACAACTATTCCACTTGCTAAACTTTCTGTACAAACGTCAACAGGCAATTACGGTGTCCTCCATTCAGACGGCACCATTTCAGTTGGTACTTACATCGGTAACGGCAAGGGTTGGTTGGGAACACAATCCAATCATCCGCTTACCTTTTTTACAAACAATAGTAATGAACTAATGACCCTGCTTACAAATGGGAACTTTGGAATCGGCACCACCACACCCCTGGCTAAACTGCATGTGGCGGGCAATGTAAAAGTTAATGGGGCCAGCACAATTGAGTTTGGAGCCGGTGTTGCCGGTAAAGAAGTAAGTGCCGGCAAAATTGGTTATCAAACCTTCGGCTCAAACAACGCACTTGATATTGTGGGAGCAGGCACTTTAGGCACCAACCGCAAAATAACATTCTGGAACGAAGGTGGTGCAGAGTTTCGGGGAAGTGTAAAAGTTATTTTGAACAACACAATTGAGTTTGGAGCCCTTGTTCCTGGTAAAGAAGGAAATGCCGGCAAAATTGGTTATGCAACTTTTGGTGCAAACGATGCACTCGATATTGTGGGAGCAGGCACTTTAGGCAGCAACCGGAAAATAACATTCTGGAACGAAGGCGGCGCACAGTTCAGGGGTAATGTGGGCATCGGCACTACCGCTAACCCATCTTATAAGTTATCCGTAAACGGAAATATACGTTCAAAAGAAGTAGTAGTGGAAATTGGCTGGGCTGATTATGTTTTTAATAAAAAGTACAAACTAAAACCATTGATCGACGTTGAAAAGTTTATTGAGCAAAATAAACATCTCCCCAATATCCCTTCAGCAGCAGAAGTCGAAAAGAACGGGTTACATCTTGGTGATATACAAAAAAAGATGATGGAAAAAATTGAAGAGCTGACGTTATATATTATTCAGCTGAATAAACGAATAGAGGAATTAGAGAAAAAATAAGAACGGTGATCCTTTAATTTTTTAGTAATGAAATCTATTAAACAAATAATTTTAGTATTGCTTGTATTCTGCAGTTTCGGCCATCAAGCTGCATACAGCCAGGCATTTGAAAAAATACTAAACCCACAGGATTATTCAGGCAACTTTATCAACCTCTCCCGTAAAATAAATGCCTTTTATGATACAGCCCGTGGCAGCAACAGATCCGGCTACAAGCAATGGAAACGCTTTGAATGGTTTGCTGCAAATCATTTGGATGAAGATGGCAAGTTTGGTAATTACCTTCAAAAAAATGTTAGTGCCTTACAGGCATTTAATCAAATAAACGCAAACAGAGAAAATGCGCTTAATTCCGTAACCGGCAACTGGATAAATATTGGGCATGAAGCTACTTTTAGCAGCAGCCTAAAGGCGCAGCAAGGCAGGGTGAACACTATAGCCTTTGATCCGGTGAATGCCGGCACCGTATATGTAGGTGCAGCCGGTGGGGGTATTTGGAAAACCACAAACGGCGGAAGTTCATGGACAAATTTAACCATTGACCTGCCAATCCTCGGCATCTCCGATATTGCAGTAGCTCCTGCTCCTAATAATAATATCATTTATGCCTTATCCGGC
>JAHEZF010000265.1 GCA_023251215.1 Sphingobacteriales bacterium
CCCGTGGCGCATCTTACTTGTTGGTGTGGTCTTGATGAAGCGACAAAAGAAAACGGTTGTCTGCAATACATTGCCGGAAGTCATAAGTGGGGATTGCTGCCCAAACCGGTTATTGCAGGTGAGCTGCAGGGCATCAAAGATTTTTTAAATGAAGGACAAAAAAAGCAATTTGAAAATCCAATGTATGCTGAAGTAAAAGCAGGTGAAGCTATCTTTCATCACTCACTTACTCTACATGGTTCTGGTGAAAATAAAAGTAACAGGCCAAGACGGGCTTTTGTTATAAATGCATTTGCTGACGGAGTAATTTCTGATTCTAATGAGCCATTATTGGATGGTGTGCCAGTAGTGCCCAAGGGAGATAAAATGCAGGGGCAGTTTTTCCCGTTGTTGTTTAATCCCAATAATCAATAATTATTAAAAACTGCTAATATCCGTACTTATCCTTCCATAAATTTTTCAAAAATTTTCTCAACTCTTCTTCCCTTGCATTTTTACCGGGGCCATAAAACTTTTTTCCCGAAATTTCTTTGGGTAAATATTCCTGCGGAGAAAAATTATTGTCATAGCTGTGAGAGTATTCATAATTTTTTCCATAACCTAAATTTTTCATTAATCGTGTAGGAGCATTACGGATATGCAACGGTACAGGAAGATCGCCATTTTCTTTAACAGCATTCAGGGCAGCGCCTATTGCCACTGTGGAAGAATTGCTTTTTGCACTGGAGGCAAGATAAATGGCACATTGTGATAAGATAAGACTTGATTCCGGATAGCCGATTTTATTTACTGCATCAAATGTTGCATTTGCAAGCACTAATGCAGTTGGATTAGCGTTGCCAATATCCTCACTGGCCAAAATCACCATTCTTCTCGCAATGAATTTTACATCTTCACCACCTTCGATCATTCTTGCCAGCCAATAAACAGCAGCATTCGGATCGCTGCCACGGATGGATTTTATAAAAGCAGAAATAATATCGTAATGCTGCTCGCCGCTTTTATCATACAATGCAATTTTTTTCTGTGCAATGTTCATGATTAGTTCATCGGTAATCACCAGAATTTTTTCAGGGGTTTCTAAAGCCCCTCCTTGGGAGGGATTTGGGGAGGCTGCTATTTCCAACAGGTTCAGTAATTTTCTGGCATCCCCTCCGGAAATATTGATTAACGCCTCCGTTTCTTTCAGCTCTATCTTTTTCTTTTTTAGGAATTCATCTTTTTTAATGGCAATTTTCAAAAGCCTGGCCATGTCTTTTTCATTCAATGGCTTTAAAATATATACCTGGCATCGGCTTAATAAAGCGCTGATGACCTCAAATGATGGATTTTCGGTTGTAGCCCCGATTAAAGTAATAATTCCTTTTTCTACCGCCCCCAGCAAAGCATCCTGCTGTCCTTTATTGAAGCGGTGAATTTCATCAATGAATAAAATAGAACCGGCCCCGATACCTATCGGGGTTGATTTCGATTCTTCAATTACTTCCCTTACTTCCTTTACTCCGGAATTGATAGCACTTAAAGTATGGAAAGGCACTTTTAATGTATGAGCAATAATATTGGCAATTGTTGTTTTGCCTGTGCCCGGTGGCCCCCAAAAGATCATAGAAGGCACTTTACCGTTTTCGATTGCTGTGCGCAGTATACTGCCTTTCCCAACCAGATGTTCCTGTCCCAGTAATTCATCTAATGTATTGGGACGGATGCGTTCGGCTAATGGCACATTGGAGTTCATAGATTCAAAGTAACAAAAAATAGCCTAAGTGTCAGAACACTATTAAAAGAAGTAAAGGCCGTGACGGTTTTTTTTTAGTATTTTAAACCACTTTTTATAAAGGATCATGACACTAACAGGGCACAATAAAATCTTTTTACTGCTGGTTTTTTATTTACAGCAACAGTTAGCTTTTTGCCAGTCAATAAGTACCGAACATAATTATGCCATGAATTGCCCGGGTATTGTAATGGTACAGGCGGTATTTTCTGCCACCGTTTATGTGAACAAAGTTGAGATGAATGAAGGCAGGTTTATCAGGCTTGTTGATTCAGTAAAGGGGCTTGACACATCAGGTGCTATTTTATCGCCCGGCCAAAAACTGGATATTGTTGTAAAAGCTTTGTACAAATCGCCGTTTCGTTATTTTTTGGCAGGCGATGGCTACTTCAGACAGGTGCATCGGGTACAGACAACGGGAACCGGCTTTCTTATTACCGGGGACGGTTACCTTGTCAGCAATTGTCATATTATTGACCGTGACAGTGCATTCATCCGCAAAAAATTTATTTTATCCACTTTCCGGGAAGTGACGGAACAAAATATTAATGCGCTGCAGTCATCATGGGCCATGACATTAAGCGATGAACAACGAAATCTTTTGTATAATGCTTATGGTCTTATTTATTCGCAGGTTTCATCCATGATACTTTTTGATCTGGAGAAAGAAATTTATGTGTTGTACCGGGCCGACAATGATAGTAATGGCACGACAGCTATAAAGAAAAAGGCTCAGGTTATCATAAAAGGACAACCAATGCCCGGTAAAGACGTGGCTATTCTGAAAATTGATGATGTAAAAGATCTTCCTACTTTATTGATGAGTAAAGATTCAGTTGTTAAAATTGGTACACAGGTGCTGGTGCTTGGTTACCCCGAGCCGGCCAGTACCAATTCTTTTCTTGCTCAAGAATCCGGAATTGAACCATCGCTGACAGCCGGAATTGTAAGCGCAATAAGAAAATCGGTTGGTGGCTGGCCTGTGATACAGATGGATGCGCTGATCAGTCATGGCAGCAGCGGCAGCCCGGTTTGTAATGATATGGGCGAAGTAATCGGGCTAACTACATTTGGCAGCCTGGAGCAGGGAGGAAGTTCCCTGGCAAGCGGCTTTAATTTTGCTATTCCGGTATCGGTGGTTAAAGAATATCTTGATTCAGCCGGACTTCATCCTGTAAACAGCCCGGTATCAGTTAATTTCAATGAAGGGCTTGATCTGTTTTACAAACAATTTTACCGCAAGGCGCTGGAAAAATTTCAAAAAGTAAAAGAACTGAACAAAGGTTATCCCCAGGTTAATTTTTACATAGAACAATGTGATAATAAAATAGCCCGTGGTAACGACAGGCAATCGCCGCCCAGGAGATACGTGTTATTGATCATGATTGTGATAGCCTTATTAACGGGTGGGTATTTGTTGTCCAAACGCCGTAGATAGTCGGCTTAATAAATTTCGCCAATTAAATCAATGAACTCGATAGAATATTAATTTTTCAGGTTGAGTTTTATCTGCAATTCATCAAACTGCTTA
>JAHEZF010000048.1 GCA_023251215.1 Sphingobacteriales bacterium
CAACACCCGGTTGATTTTGGGCTTGCATTGTTAAGGCAATTGCTGAGCAGATCAGCATTGAAAAAAGGTAATGTATTCTTTTCATAACGAAAAAATTTTACATGAGACAATAAAATACCTCATAGGTTTAGGCTTCCTTGAAAAAAAATATAGTTTGTTGGTTAATCCTTCTACTAAGATACAGAACTTCTTTTTTCAAAAGCCAGAGTTATTAAAAAATTTATTGAATGCTCTACAATGGAAATTCAATAAATTGCATACCTGCCTCACGATAGGCAGGCCCGCATAAAATGATCTCTCAAAATACCATACAACAAATACTTGGACGACTTGATATCATCGAGATCATCGGCAGTTTTGTAAAGTTGAAAAAGCGGGGCGCCAATTACCTGGGCCTTTGCCCCTTTCATAATGAAAAGACTCCTTCATTTACTGTTTCTCCCAGTAAAGAAATTTATAAATGTTTTGGTTGCGGCCGCAGTGGTAATACCATCAGTTTTTTGATGGAGCATGAAAAATATTCTTACGTCGAAACGCTGAAATGGCTGGCCAATAAATATGGTATTGAAATAGAAGAAACTTTTCAGACCGACGAGCAGCGGCAAACACAACTGGCAGCAGACAGCCTGTACATCATCAACAGTTTTGCACAGCAGTTTTTTACAAAACAATTATTTGAAACTGAGGAAGGACAGGATATCGGGTTAAGCTACCTGAAAGAAAGAGGATTCCGGGAAGATGTCATAAAAAAATTCCAGTTGGGTTATTCCCCGGAACAAAAAGATGCATTCGCTAAAGAAGCATTGGCAAAACAATTCAATTCAGAATTATTATTAAAAACAGGCCTGGTAATTAATCGCAATGATCAGTTACTGGATAATTACCGGGGCCGTATCATTTTTCCGGTACATAATCATAGCGGTAAGGTATTAGGATTTGGAGCAAGAGTTTTAAAAAGTACAGATAAATCTCCCAAATATATCAACAGCCCGGAAAATGAAATCTATGTAAAAAGCCGGATACTCTATGGTTCATATTTTGCCCGGCAGGCTATTGATAAGGCTGATGAATGTTTACTGGTGGAAGGTTATACCGATGTTATTTCACTGTACCAGGCCGGCATTGAAAATGTAGTGGCTTCAGGAGGTACATCGCTGACGCCTGATCAACTCAGGTTAATCAGGAAATATAGTAACAATCTTACCATTATCTATGACGGCGACCCTGCAGGTGTAAAAGCAGCGTTGCGTGGCCTTGACCTGGCGCTGGAAGAAGGGTTGAATGTAAAATTGCTGTTGATACCTGATAATGATGACCCGGATAGTTATGTAAATAAACTTGGCCCAACAGCATTCAGGGAGTTTATACAAAAGAATAAAAAAGATTTTGTTCTCTTTCAGCTTGAAGTATCGTTGAAAGATGCCGGCAATGATTCCACTAAAAAAGCAGAAGTGGTAAACCAGATAGCAGAGACCATTTCGAAGATCAATAAGGCAGAAGACTTTACCAAACAGCAGGATTACATAAAGCAATGTTCTGAAATACTCAGGATTGATGAAGCCGGCCTGCATACCCTGGTCAATAAATTTATCCGTGACCGTATAGCGACTCAAGAAAGGAAACTGCCTTTTGAAGAAGCAAAACTGCTTGAAGAAAATGCCCGGCAGGCCGAGGCTGCTGATTACGATGACTCAACGTTTGCTCTTCTATTCAAAGATGATTTGCAGGAACGGGAAGTAGCAAGGGTATTGCTGGAATATGGTTCCCGGAAATGGAACCAGACAAAACTTATTGCGGAATATGTTTTTGAAGAGATGGTGGATGAAAGCCTGATTGATAATACAGATGTGGCAGCATTGATCAATTCTTTCAAAAATATATTGCAGCAGGATGCTTCACAGGCTAATAAAAATTATTTCATTTATCATCCTGACACAAAACTCAGCGCTTTGGCTGTTTCACTGCTCAATGTTCCCTACGAAGAAAGCGAACATTGGCGTCGTGAATTCAGCCAGGCCAGTGGCTACCAGAAACAATTGTTCGAAAAAAAATATGAGGACTTCATTAAAACTGTTGCGAGAGATAATGATGATGAACTAATGAGCTATCTTAATATGGAGGAAGACAAAACCAATGACGAAGTGGCCTCTGCAATTAATTACCTGAAACTCCGCAAGGTGAAAAGAATGTTGCTGGAAAACCAGCTTGATCTTGAAAAACCTCACACTTCAGAGGAAAGCAATATGCTGCATCAAACACATGATCATTTGAAAAAGATGGAAATGGAATTGACAAAGAAAATGGGGGCTGTCATCATCCGTTAGTGGCTTTCCAGTATTGACATCATCATATCACTGTATGATATTTCAACAAGGTCTTCCTCTTTAATCTCAAACTCTTTCAGATAAAACTCACATTGCTCCTGAAGCTTTTCCTGCTTAATATCAGCCAATACATTCCCGGCTTCAATTTCTACGAAAGAACCAAGTCCGGGTACTTCATCAATATGAAACTTAACATTGTTAAGGTAGTAGATCTCTCTTTTCTTTTGCACAACTACTTTCACTCCCATTGATTTTGTCAAGACTTCTTTCAATTTTTCAGCATCCGGAATTTTCAGCAAATGAAAATGTGAATGTTTAGGTGCTCCCCGGTCTTCTCTTTCGTAATAAATAAGATTATTTTCAATATTTCCTTCCCTTAGTTTTAACCGGCCATTTGGGGTATTAAAATAAGTATCTGTTTGGTCATCTATTCCCTTAAACAGGGCTCCTTTTGATATTAGATAATTCCGGATGAAAGCAGGATTACTACAAGTGGCTTTTATCTCTACATTAAGAAAGGACATATAAGAAGAAAAAAAGGTTTGCTGCTTTACAACAAACCTGAATGAATTTCTGGTGAACTGGTGTCTTACCCGGCTAAAGCAGCAGCTTCCCTTTTTCTGGAATTAACCACTTCTCCATCGCGGACATTCTCAGCTTTTACAAACCGCATAGCACTCCAAACATGATCGAGTTCAACCCTGTGAATGCTTTCGTAGCCTTCATCGGTGAGGCGGTTCCAGCTACGTTCCCGGTTAAGGTCCGTAACGATTTTGGAAGTGATTTTGGGATAAGCTACCCAGAATTTAGAACCTTCTTTCAACGATGGCATTACATCTTTCAGAATGCCATTCAACTGGTTTTCATTTACAGCAAATACCAGCGCAAAATCAATCTTTCGTGTTTTTAACAGCGGTGTCATGTTTTTAGCGAAAGACAGTTTGTTGAATTGCTTTTCGATGGAAGAAGGCAAACCCTGAATTAAGAGATTCTTTTCGTCTGCCAGTTGTAATTTTTCAAACAGCGTTTGTGACATGACTGGAAACTATTTAAAGGTTTCTGCCAGTTTACCCGGTTCGGGGGGAAGGGATGGCAGAGTTCTCATAGCAGGGACGGCAAAGATAAGGAAAAAAACTCTGGTACTTAAAACATTTAATAAAAGAAAAATCCCTAATTACTCATTTTCAACGGGGTTTTAAGCGCAAATTAATTTTTTAGTTGCGTACTGGTTTATAAAACTGCAAAGCCTCGGGCATAAATTTATTCAATTGATTAATCCGGTTGCCTTCACTGGGGTGTGTACTTAAAAATTCCGGTGGATGTTGTCCGTTGGCAGCCCTTTCCATTCGTTGCCAAAGAGGAATGGCTTCCTGTGGATTATAACCGGCCATGGCGGCCCAGAATAATCCATAATGATCTGCTTCTAATTCATGTTTCCGGGAAAATGGAAGCAGCACTCCTATTGCTGTGCCTGCGCCGTAAGCGGTTAAAAAAAGATTTTGTGTTTCTGCTGGCTTATTGGATAATGCAACCGCTAATGCTACACCGCCCAACTGTTGTGTAAGCCCCTGGCTCATTCTTTCGTTACCATGGTTAAAAATGGCATGAGAAACTTCATGACCCATAACTACAGCCAGGGCTGCTTCATTTTGTGAAATGGGTAATAACCCGGTATATACTACAATTTTTCCCCCCGGCATGCACCATGCATTTACTTCTTTACTGTCAACAAGATTGTATTCCCACTTATAGTTTTCGAGTTCTTTTGAAAATCCTTTTTGTGCATAATAATCGGTGACGGCATTCCTGATACGTTGTCCAACTCTGCGAACCATTTCCGCATCCCTGTTGCCGGAAGATGTAATGACTTTATTTTTTGAGAGAAACTGCTGGTATTCCGATGTAGCCATATTCTGCAGCTCTGATTCAGGCAGCAACTTAAATTGCTTGCGGCCGGTAATTGCATTTTTAGAACAGGCAATTACAAAAAAAGGCAACAGGAAGATGAAAATCATTTTGCGTATCATGAATAAATATTTTTAGAATGAAACCATTCATTATATCAAATAAGATACTTCAGAAATAAAAGTTTTTACTTAGGATAAAATTCCTTTAAGTCTAATCATTCTATTGGGAGGAGGCTTCACGCCGGCGCTGGCGCCGGCGATCCCGATGCTTTAAGATGGGTACTTTGCTTTCACTTCCTTTGAGCAGGCGTCCTATATTTTTCTGGTGTGTTAATAATACCATTAGCGCCACAGCAATAGCAAAGACCCGGTAAGTTGGGTTGTCAACATTGAAAATGACAAGAATAAATACCGGGAATGCGATGCTGGCAAGAATGGAACTTAAGGAAACGAATCTTGTAAAGTATAAAACAAGCAGAAAAACACCGACACAGCTTAATGCCGTCCATGGCGAAATGCCCAATACGATTCCGAACAGTGTTGCTATTCCTTTTCCACCCCTGAATTCAGCCCAGATAGGAAAAATATGTCCCAGTATTGCACTCAATCCTAAACCAAGTTGCAGAGTTTGAAGTGGGGTCTCGTAATCAAGATAATTGGGAAGAAGCAAGGCGAGTTTAACTGCAATGATGCCTTTCAGCATATCAATCGCCATCACAAATGTTCCCCATTTGGGTCCTAATACCCGGTAAACATTTGTAGCCCCGGCATTACCGCTGCCATAATCACGGATATCGATATCAAAAAAATGCCTGCTGACCCAAACAGAAGTGGGAATGCTGCCAATCAGATATGCGAGAACGATCAACAATAGTTCGTTCATAGAAACCCAGGTTAAAGCGGGAGGATAAAGGTAGTAAAAAACATCAGAGCTAACATTAATTTAATGCACAGGTAAAACTTTACTAATAATTAATTCATAGGAATATCAGGTTGTTATCCACAACCTTTATATTATGATACAGAAAAGTTTAATTATTTCATCAAAATTATCTTCAGCAATGAGTGCTTTCATATTGCCGGTTCTTCTTCAAACCACGCAACGCTGGTGGTGTTTAATTTTGCATACATCGGATCTAATAGTTCAGATAATGGTTTCAAAATTCAATTTAGAGTTATTGAATCACGATGATAAATAATTGATACAAAAATAGCCTCAAAATTTTGAGGCTAAAAAATTATCATGAACTTATGTAATCTTAATTCCCTTTTCCCACAAGGAATGCCATTAGCAGCGAGTTGGAGAATTATTCCTTTGGTGGCGTTTGTTGTTCTCTGGGCCTATGTTCCGGTTTTGGTATCAATACTTTTCTCGACAATTTAAATTTGCCGGACTTAGGATCTGTACCAATTAACTTCACTTTCATTATATCACCTTCTTTCACTATTCCATCAAGAGTTTCTAATCGCTTCCAGCTTACTTCGCTGATATGTACCAGTCCCTGCTTTCCGGGAAGGAATTCAACAAAAGCTCCAAAAGGCATGATTGATTTTACAGTTGCTTCGTACACATCACCTACCTGCGGTACAGCCACAATTCCTTTTATCCATGCCACAGCTTTTTCTACTCCTTCTTTATTTGTACTGAAAACGCTTACCTCACCCATGTTGTTGATCTCTTCCAGGTTAATAGTAGTTCCGGTTTCTCTCTGAATTTCCTGTATCACTTTTCCACCCGGACCAATCACAGCGCCGATAAATTCTTTGTCAATAAACAGTTTTACCATTCGTGGTGCATGTGGCTTCACGTCATTCCTTGCTTCAGGAATGGTGGCATACATTGCATCAAGTATGTGCAAGCGGCCTTTATTAGCCTGTGCCAATGCCTGCCTCATTACATCCATGCTCAGGCCATCCACTTTAATATCCATTTGCACACCACAAATACCATCACGGGTACCGGTTACTTTAAAGTCCATATCACCAAGGTGATCCTCATCGCCCAAAATGTCAGTGAGAATTGCAAATTTTCCTTCTTTGCTGATCAGGCCCATTGCTACTCCCGATACATGTTTGGGAATACCTACACCCGCATCCATCAATGCCAATGATGCTGCACATACCGTAGCCATCGAAGAGGAACCATTTGATTCCAAAATATCGCTCACCACCCGGACAGTATAAGGAAAATCTCCTCCCGGCATCATTTGTTTCAATGAACGCATCGCCAGGTTGCCGTGTCCTACTTCCCGACGGCCGGGGCCTCTCATTGGCTTTACTTCACCTGTTGAGAAAGGAGGAAAATTATAATGCAAAATGAATTTAGAATAATCAGAAAAAGCTGCACTTTCTATCAATAATGAATCTAAGGGAGTTCCTAAAGTAACTGTAGTAAGAGATTGAGTTTCACCTCTTGTAAAAAGGGCAGCACCATGCGGAGAAGGCAGCACATCAATTTCCATATTCAGCGGACGAACCTCATCCAGTTTGCGACCATCCAAACGAACCCTTTCGTTCAATATCATGTCACGAATTACATCGTATTGCAGATCCTGGTAATATTTAGTCGCAAGTTTTGAAATGTCTTCAGCCAGTTCTTCAGCTTCGGGAACTTTGTATTCAGTTTTCAAATATGCCAGCAGTTCTTCCTCTATGACATCAAACTTATCTGAACGTTCATTCTTATTTAAAGCAGCTTTTGCTACATCATAAATCCTTGTTTTTGCAAATGTTTTCACTTTTTCACGAAGCTCTTCATTCTGTACTGGCTTTGTGTATTCTCTTTTAGCAGTTACGCCTTTTAGTTTTCTTAATTCCTCCTGTGCTTTTACTTGCACACGAATTGCATCATGTGCTATTTCAATGGCTTTAATAAGGTCTTCCTCCAGACATTCCTGCGCCTCGCCTTCCACCATCATGATGTTTTTTTCTGTTGCCGCAATGATGAAATTAATATCAGCTTTGGCTAATTCACTCCTTAATGGGTTCACAATAAACTGCCCGTCAACACGGGCTACCCTTACTTCAGAAATAATTTCCTGGATAGGAATATCAGAAACGGCAAGGGCTGCAGAAGCAGCAAGACAAGCTAAAGAATCGGGCATTACTTCGGCGTCGCTAGAAATTAGTGTAACTAAAACCTGCACCTCGCAGAAATAATCTTCAGGAAACAATGGCCGAAGTGCCCGGTCGGTCAAACGTGAGGTCAGCACTTCGTAATCATTCAACCGGGCCTCTCTTTTAAAGAAAGATCCCGGGATACGGCCGGCGGAAGCAAATTTTTCCTGGTAATCAACTGACAGCGGAAAATAACTTTGCCCTTCTTTGGGTTCTTTACTGGCAACAACAGTAGCAAGTATAATACAATTACCCTGTCGAACAGTAACAGAGCCATCAGCTTGGCGGGCCAACCGGCCTGTTTCAATGACCACTTCACGGCCATCACTTATAGTAAATTTTGATTGTAAAGGTTGTGTGAGCATAAAATGAAAAATTAGAAATTAAGAATGAAGAATTAAAAATTAAAAGTTATTAGCCCAACTCCAGTACTACTATCAGCTTTCGTTGCGTCGCACTCTTCAACGTTCTTATCATTATTCAACATCAATTGAAAAGCGAAAAGGAAAAGAAAACTCCGCAGTGAGAAAACTAAAAGTCCCCCACCGGGGGATTTAGGGGGCATTATTTCCTTAATCCTAATTTCTCGATCAACTGGCGATAACCTGTCAGGTTATGTTTTTGCAGGTAGTTGAGTAAACGCTTACGTTTACCTACCAGCTGCATCAGGCCGCGGTGAGTGGAGAAATCTTTTTTGTTTTCCTGGAGGTGGTCGCTGATCTGGCTGATTCGTTCTGTCAGCAATGCGATCTGGCCTTCAATGGAGCCGGTATTAGTTGATTTGCCGGCAAAACTTGTTACTACTTCTGTTTTTTTCTCTTTTGTTAATGGCATCTTTTAATTTTTATGAATTTCATCCGATTTTTTCATCCGGTTATTTTGGCGGCAAAGGTAAGGCAGATAAACCTAACGGCAAAGGCTTTCAGGGGCTATTTTTCAGGCATTTAACGGGGGAAATTCAGTTTATATAAGATATTAGTTGCTTGTTGCTGGTTGCTGGTTACTTGTTCCTTGCAACTGGTTCTTTCCATTCCTATATTTGCCAGTTAACTTTTTTAATCACGGTGTCATGCTTCAGACAGAAGCTGTAAAAAATATTCTTGGCCTTCAACTTCCCACTGATCCACGATGGGTGAATCTTGCTGAAAAATCATTGGAAGATATTTTAACTGATCATGCTTACTGTGAACAAAAAGCTGCCACTTCCTGCATCTCACTTATACAGCGATATAATGATAAAGAAAAATTAGTGGCTGAACTTTCTCCCATTGTCACTGAAGAATGGGGACATTTCAGACTTGTATTGAACGAACTGCAAAAAAGAAAACTGAAACTCGGAAAGCAGCGAAGAGATGAATACGTCAATGCCTTGCTGGCATTTCAGCAAAAAGGCGGAGATGAAGAAGGAAGATTGCTTGACCATTTGCTCACTATGGCGCTTATAGAAGCCCGCAGTTGTGAACGCTTTAAACGCTTGAGTGAAGGACTGGATGATGAGTATCTCCGGAATTTTTATCGCCGCTTCATGGAAAGCGAGGCAGGACATTATACTTTGTTTATTGAACTGGCGGAAACATATATTGACAAAGATAAAGTGCGTCATCGCTGGGGTCAGTGGCTGGAACATGAAGCGCTGATCATCCGAAACCTAACAGTTCGTGGAGACAGGATACATTAAATTTTCACACATACAGTTGAAGTTTTTTTGTTCACGATGATTGGGTAATTTCAATTTCATTAATGAAAACAGCCCCTTACCAGGAAGCTCTTGATGCATATGCAAATCCCCGCCTGAATGACTCAGTCGGGCAGGCTTTTCACAAATTTATTGTAGAGCCTCTTGTCGGCGGACTTATTAACCAGTCGTACAAAGTAACCAGCAAACTCACCGGCAATTCTTTTTTACTTCAGCAAATCAATCACCAGGTTTTTCCTGAACCTGTTATTCTTCAAAGTAATTACGAGTTACTATGGAAATACCTGAAAGAAGAAAATGAACACTTCATTATACCCGAGCCTAAATACTTTTCTGATAACACAAGCTGTTATTACGACAGCAAGGACAGGTACTGGCGGATCTTTGAATTCATTGATGGAACAAAAACTTTTCCTGTTGCTGAGAATACCTTCCAGTCAAAAG
>JAHEZF010000266.1 GCA_023251215.1 Sphingobacteriales bacterium
AATACAATTTTACAACGCATTCCACCTACACCAGCCAACTATCTTTCAATTGTTGAAAAAAATATTAAAGGTGATTTCAGCGATATAAACCCTGTTGATCTGGAAGCAGGGGCTAACAGGTGTGCTATTTCCTAAATATCACAAAAATGCAAATTCAATTAGGATTAAAAGAGAACTGGAAACAATTCACTTTGCTTGTCATCATCAACGGTTTTGTTGGTGGCATGGTAGGGTTAGAACGTTATATACTCCCGCAAATAGCAGAAAAAGAATTTGCCATTGCGGCCAAAACAGCCATTCTATCATTCATCATTGTATTTGGGATTGTAAAAGCAATTACAAATTACTACACAGGCATATTGGCAAATAAATTCGGAAGAAGAAAACTTTTAATTGCAGGATGGGTGATTGGTATTCCTATTCCTTTCATCCTCATGTTTGCACCCTCATGGAGTTGGATAATAGCAGCTAATGTTTTATTAGGCATCAATCAGGGTTTAACATGGAGCAGTACGGTAGTGATGAAGATTGACCTTGTAGGTGAAAGGCAACGAGGCTTTGCAATGGGCCTTAATGAATTTGCAGGCTACATTTCAGTAGCATTGGTTGCATTTCTCACCGGATGGATCGCTGGCGAGTATGGCATCAGGCCATATCCTTTTTATATTGGTATTGTGCTGATAATACTTGGTTTGTTGGGAAGTATTTTTTTGATACAGGACACCAGGCATCATGTAGAAAAAGAAACAACGACCACTATCATTCCAAAATTGAAAAACATTTTTTGGGATACAACATGGAAGAATAAAAACTTGGGTTCAGTAACACAGGCAGGCTTAATCAATAACCTGAATGATGGAATGGCATGGGGAATTTTTCCGATACTACTGGCTTCAAAAGGTTTTAGCATTGGAGAAATTGGAATTATTACAGCAGTTTATCCCGCTGTATGGGGATTCGGTCAGTTATTCACCGGCGCAATGGCTGATAAGTTTTGTAAAAAAGATATGCTGTACACCGGGATGCTTTTACAAGCCATTGCATTGATAGTTTTGATTTGGGCAAATACGATGCTGCATTTCGTTTTATTGTTATCAATATTAGGATGGGGCACGGCAATGGTATATCCCACATTCCTGGCAACAGTAGCAGAAAATACAAATCCGCAAGACAGGGCAAAAAGCATCGGCATCTTTCGTTTGTGGAGAGATTTAGGTTATGCAATTGGTGCAATACTAACTGGTATCATTGCCGACCTGGTTAATATAAATGCTTCTATACTTTTTATTGGTTTGTTGACACTGGCATCTGCTTTGATTATCCGCATCCGTATGAGATGCAAAAAAAATGGCTCATTAAAAATATGGAGTTGGCTATCGTACAAAAATAAACAAGACGCTGTAACAAGCCATATAAATTAGAATCTTCCCATACCACCTGCCTGCACCACTCTAAGACTCACAATCCATTTAAGAAAATAAAATACACATGCGAGATACCTTACAGGTCCCTTATCACCTTATATTTTGGAACCAGCATTTTCATAACAAACCAGGCAACCAAATATGCCAGTGCACAAATTGCAAACATAATTGTGTACGAAGTGGTCATCTGACTATGCACTAAAGGTTTTTGTATTTGTATTAATTTATCAAAAGCAGCAACATCTATATTTTTTAATTGCTCAGTTACTTCTTTTGATAAACCTGCCAGGTCGATCTTATTTAGATTTACAATGTCTCCATATTTTGTCGTTAATGTCATGGCCTGGATCCTTGAAAGATAATCTCCCAATCCATTTGCTTTTGCTGCCACCCATGATTCTGAAATTCCACTTGCTTTGTAGGTATCAAATAGCCATCCGCCAAGTTTTGACATGATAACGCCGCCCATCCCTCCTGCCATGCCGCCGATTCCTACAACTGAACCGATTGCTTTTTTCGGAAACATATCACTGACAGTTGTAAATATGTTAGCACTCCATGCCTGGTGTGCTGATGTACCAATTCCAATCAGCAATACGGGTACCCAATAACTATAACCACCCAGGGGCTGCGCAAGTAATACAACTAATGGGATCAATGCAATCATCAGCATCGCCTTCATTCTGCCATCGTAAGGCGAATAACCTTTCTTAAAATAATAGATGGGGAACCATCCTCCACCAACGCTTCCAATCATCGTCATACTATATAATACAGCCAATGGGAAAGCCACTTCAGTACTGCTCATTCCATATTGTGCTTTCAGATATGCCGGTAACCAAAACAAAAAGAACCACCACACACCATCCGTCATAAACTTGCCGAAAGCAAAAGACCATGTTTGATTATATCCCAGCAGTTTTACCCATGAAACCTTTTCTTTAGTACTTACGGGTGCCGGTTCTTCTTTATCCGAATGGATATATTCAAACTCTGCAGGAGACAATCTTCTTTGTTCAGACGGTTTATCATAATAGATCAACCAAAAAAACAACCATAAAAGCCCTATTGCGCCAATTAAAATAAATGCGGTTTCCCATCCCCAATGTTTGCCTATCCAGGGAACAGTAAGCGGAGCTAAAACAGCGCCAATGTTTGCACCTGAATTGAAAATGCCGGTAGCAAACGATCTTTCTTTTTTTGGAAAGTATTCAGCTGTGGCTTTAATGGCTGCAGGAAAATTACCTGATTCACCAAAAGCAAGCACTGCACGGCATACCATAAAACCAGCCACAGACACACCTAAAGAGGTAATGCCAAACAAACCCAGCAATGCTGTAAATGCTTCACCAATCGGAATCGCCAATGCATGAATGATGGCACCTATGCTCCAGATAACTATAGCCCATGCATAACCTTTTTTTGTTCCGAGTCTGTCAATGATACGACCGGCAAATAACATACTGATAGCATAGCCAAACTGAAATATGGCAGTAATGTTTGCGTAATTGCTGTTGGTCCAGCCAAATCTTTCCGCAAGGTCGGTTTGCAATAAGCTAAGTACCTGCCTGTCTAAATAGTTTACAGTTGTTGCAAAAAAAAGGAGAGCACAAATTGTCCACCTGTATTTTCCTATGGCTTGTTGCATCGTATACCCCCGATCCGCCTCAGGCGGAGAGTTTTAAAACCTAATGAATATTGAAGAGATAATAAATGTTTTGATACCAACTAATTAACTCCGATTGAACATTGTTGCGTCGCAATCCGTTCATCACCTGTACTACTATTTAGCTGATTTTATTTTCCTGATTATTGAAAGCACCTCTTTTGTTTTTGCTTTCAATCCATCATAATCAGCATTCTT
>JAHEZF010000267.1 GCA_023251215.1 Sphingobacteriales bacterium
AAGCAATCGCTGATCTTGAAGCAATGGGTGTTCGACCTCGTATCCAGGACGGCTACCGGAGCCCGGCAGATCAGTTGATCGCATTTAATTCCGGCAATTCTAAACTGAAATTTGGTTTTCATAATATAACGGGCCCCAACGGCGAAAAGCAAAGCCTTGCAGTTGATATGCTGGATGATGATAACCCGTTAAGTCTTACATCCAGTTATTTGCTGAAGCTTGCATTTGCAAGTGAAAAGAACGGGTTAAAAACCGGTATCCGCTGGGGAGTACCTGCTAATTTGATCCCGGCAATTGATGCGGCAATTGCATCAAAAGATTGGAATGCAAAACCCAAGATCGGATGGGATCCCAGTCATGTTGAACCAACAGGTATTACAGTAGCTGAAGCTAAAAGTGGTAAAAGGCCTTTATAATAGTTTATTTTATTGTCAGCAAAATTAAAACAGCTTATTCCAAAGTAGATTTTTATGCTATAAATATTTCTAACGAAAAAAAGTAAAAACCACCTGCTAACAAAAAATAGTATTTAACCTTAAAGGTATATTACCATGCCAATCACCCAACCATTTTTAAACACGGCTGCTACTGTTTCATTTGCCAATGCAACGGATATTGATAACTTTTTCAACCTGCAAAATGCTCATGACTTTATTGGTTGGTTCAATACAAATGTTGCCAATAAAGGTTTTTGGGGAAAATCAGGCAGCCGGGCAGGCATCAGCATGAGTAACGACAGTAAGGCGCATGACCGGTTTAATCAATTATGGAGTGGAGAAGGCATTCAGGCAATATTTGGCCGCATTTCGGTTTCGCTGCTCCAGTTCCTGTCACTACAGAGCATTATCAATAATGAAACCGGCGGATCATTGCTTCCGCTAACTGAGCGGGTAGGAAGTGCAGGACATCCCGGCATTGCATACGCTTTTGATCGTATCCCGGGAATAAAAAAATCATACAATACCTTGCCCGGTAATAAAACATGCTTTAAACTTTTTAATGATGCAGCCTACAATAATGCTTTTCAAAATTTACCATTGGGTAGCCAGTTAAAAAATACAACAGACCATGTATGGGAGGGAGAAGCTTATCCGCAAAGTTTCCCTGTATCCACCAATCCGGCAGCAGCCGGCTATGTTCTTGAAGCAGATTTTTTTAAATTCAGGGGCAGGGGATATATTCAAACAACCGGCCGGGCGAATTATATAAAATTGATTGACTTTGTTATGAGTTATCACGGCACTAACATCGTTGTAAATAATAACAGGACAAACTGGGTGCAGCGTTCCAATGATCATGATGTGCTGGCAACGGTTTCGTCAAATGCGGAGTGGGACGATCTGTTTCAAAACAGCAATACACTAATAGCAGCAAAAAGTATAGAGATCCATAACAGTTTATCAGGAAATTACCTGGGAAATATTAATGGCACGAGCCCGTCTGTTGCGGCTGCCACCATACGAAATGTGGGCAAACGCATAAGCGGCGCCGAAACCTATGCCGATTTATATATTAGCCGGGTGACACAAATTATTGAATTGTTGTAATAGCCTGTTGACCACTGTTGACAAAATGATTTTTACTATATTATCTAAGACAAAACCAACACCACCATGAACTTCTTCATCACCAACCGCGAAATCATCAACCCAGGTAAGCCTGATGAACACATCCGGGAAGACGGAAGGGAACACTCAGGCGACAATCTTCGTTTTGGCAGTTACGACCTGGCTTCCAAAACATTTACTCTTTTTCCCGAACCGCAATCGGCTGCTGATAATATTTATGAAGACATAAAGAATAAACCTGCGGAAAGCTTGTCTGGTTCTGCCCGTTTCTTCCGGATGGTATATGATTCATTAAGCAATGTTCCGGCCAGCCAGCCCAACGATGTTCTTTTTTTTATTCATGGATTTAATACTGACCTCGATGGTGTGCGGGGAGCTTTCAGAACACTCAATAAACGATATGTTGATAACCCCGGTTCGCCAATAAAGCATATAATAATTTTTACATGGCCAGGCAGGCATCCTCTTATTCCCCATCATTATTTCGATGATAAAAAAGATGCTATCCGTTCAGGCGAAGCTTTTGCCCGTGCCATAGATAAAGTGGTGCGTTTCTTTAAAGAGTTTTTCCTGGTGTCACGCAATCCCCTTTGCAAACGAAATATCAACCTCATGGTACACAGCATGGGGCACCGGGTACTGAAACACATGATGCTGCAATTGAATAAAGACGATACTTCGGTTCCCGAACTGTTTAATGAAGTGCTGTTAATGGCGGCCGATATTGAGTACGATATTTTTGAACCTGATGAAGCATTCAATAACCTGATCAGGATGGGGCAGCGCATACATGTTTATTTCCATCACAAAGATGTGGTGCTCGATATATCCAAGTTTACGAAAAATTTCAGCAACAGGCTGGGGCGGTATGGCCGCAAAAAAATTGACGGCGGTTTGATAGATATAATTGATGCCGAAGTAACCAAGACAAAAGATGATCCCGGCTCCGGTCTGGAGTCCGATGCACTCAACCACTGGTATTATTATACTTCAACCGATGTGGTGAATGATGTTATAAATGTATTGAACCATAAAAAATCAGGCTATGCGGTTAAAAAGTAAAGAAGAAAAAAAGGATGGCTTTAATAATATGATTATTCTTTTCCTGGAAAACTTTCAAAGCAGAAATTAAAAACTAAAAATTTACCATTATGACTGATCTCATTTACATCATAGCCTGGTTTATGCTGCCCCTGGTGCCGGCATTCCTTTTATTCAAGTTTTTACCCAGTACGGGCAGTGTAGTCAGCGATGGAAAATGAGGAGGCCCGCTAAAGGGCATGGGATTAAAGTTTGGTGGCGCTTTTGCCGGATACCTTGTCCTTTTTTTGATTTCGTTTAAGGTAATGAACAGGCGAATGAATAAAAAAGAAGATCCCAAGGAAGTATGGACAGTAAAAGGTGATATTATATCATCGGATAACCGGTTCAATGTGGCGGAAGAGGTAGCTGGATTTAAAATAGACCCGGAAGACCAGGTTATCAGAAAAAAGGACTTTGATGTAAGTGTGATAGCAACAGATAATGGAAAAGGTTTTTTAAAATTCCCCAAAGTGGATCTAACCACTACAAACTATGAGGATGGGGCTCTTCCCGACCTTGATTTTGATAAAATAAAAAGAAATATTGATACCTCTAATTATGTAATTGAAAATTTCGAATCAAAAATAATTAAGTTAAAAAAGCCTGTGAAGTTATTGTTGCGGATTACCACAATTCT
>JAHEZF010000268.1 GCA_023251215.1 Sphingobacteriales bacterium
AAAGGATGGTGGTTAGCTAATTCTCACTACGAACAGCTTTTCCCTTATGAAGCCAACTCATCAAAAGTTATTGAAGAATTAACTCCTGGTGCAAAACCATTTCGTGTCCTGGTTGGTGATTTTGTAACTATCGAAGAAGGTACGGGTATCGTTCATACTGCTCCTGCTTTTGGAGCAGATGATTTTAAGATTGGGAAAAAATATGGTCTCGGCATATTGACAATGGTGGATAAAGAAGGAAAATTTGTTGATGACCTGGGCGAATTCAGCAACCGTTATGTAAAGAATTATAAAGATGAAAAAAATTATGTAGATGTGAATGTTGACATAGCTGTAAAGCTGAAAAAAGAAAACAGGACTTTCAAAGTTGAAAAATACGAACACAGTTATCCGCATTGCTGGCGGACTGATAAACCGATTCTTTATTATCCACTTGATGCATGGTTTATTAAAACCACTGCCATAAGAGAAAGGATGGTTGAACTAAATAAAACCATTAACTGGAAACCGAAATCAACCGGCGAAGGAAGGTTTGGTAACTGGCTGGAAAATATGGTGGACTGGAACCTGAGCCGCAGCCGTTTTTGGGGAACGCCATTGCCAATCTGGAGAACGGAAGATGGTGAAGAAGAAAAATGTATTGGTTCCATTGAAGAATTGAATGACGAAATAAAAAAAGCAAATAAAAAACTCGGCGGAGATATAAATAAAAATTATTTACACGAAGGAATTCTTGATCTGCATAAACCCTATGTAGATGAAATTGTGTTAGCGGGTAAATCAGGAAAACCGATGAAAAGAATTCCAGATCTAATTGACGTTTGGTTCGACAGTGGTGCCATGCCTTATGCTCAATGGGGATTAGACTATAAAAAATTAAAAGAAGGTAATCCCTTCCCCTTCGGGGAAGGCTGGGATGGGGCTTTTCCTGCGGATTTTATTGCCGAAGGTGTTGACCAGACAAGAGGATGGTTCTATACACTTCATGCCATTGCTGCATTGGTATTTGATTCAGTAGCATATAAAACCTGTGTGTCAAATGGGTTAGTGCTTGACAAGAATGGCAATAAAATGGCCAAACGTCTTGGTAATACCGTTGACCCTTTCAAAACCATTGAAACTTTTGGCGCTGATGCTACCCGCTGGTACCTTGTTACCAATGCATCACCGTGGGAGAATATGAAGTTTGATCTTGATGGCATTAAAGAAGTGCAACGTAAATTCTTCGGTACACTTTATAATACTTATCAATTCTTTGCACTATATGCCAATGTAGATGGATTTGCATTTAAAGAAAAATATATTCCACTGGAGCAACGTCCTGAAATTGACCGATGGATACTTTCTTCTTTAAATACATTGGTGAAGAATGTAAATGAGTGCATGGATGATTATGAACCTACTCAGGCCGGTCGTGCCACTGAAGATTTTGTAGATGAACATTTAAGCAACTGGTATGTTCGCTTATGCCGCCGTCGTTTCTGGAAAGGGGAATATGAACAGGATAAAATTTGTGCTTATCAAACCCTGTATGAATGCTTGGAAACAATCACAAGACTGATAGCGCCGATTTCTCCCTTCTTCAGCGATGCAATTTTCCAAAACCTGAATGCGGTAACAAATCGTTTCCCTGCAGAATCAATTCATCATATTGATTTCCCTGTAGCAGATGAAAAAGTAATAGACACTTTATTGGAAGAGCGAATGCGACTGGCACAGGATGCTTCTTCACTTATTTTATCATTAAGAAAGAAAGTGAACATAAAAGTCAGGCAGCCATTACAGAAAGTTTTGATTCCGGTGATGACTGATTCCATGAAAGAGCAGTTTCTAAAAGTGGAAGACCTGGTAAAGGCCGAAGTGAATGTGAAAGAAATTGAATACCTGGATCCCAATAATACATTTATACAAAAGAAAATCAAACCCAATTTTGTAGCATTAGGTAAAAAACTGGGTCCGAAGATGAAAACGGTAGCTGCTGCCTTATCACAGTTTACCCAGGAAGAAATAACTATGTTAGAAAAAGATGGTCAATATCATTTGGCAGTTGAGGGGGAAGAATTGATATTATTAACCTCAGAAGTAGAAATTACAAGTGAGGATATACCCGGATGGATGGTGGCCAATAAAGGCGGACTAACCGTGGCTTTGGATGTAACAATAACAGATGAACTGGAGTTGGAAGGGAATGCAAGAGAATTTGTAAACCGGATCCAGAAAATCAGAAAAGACAGTGGGTTTGATCTGACAGACAGGATTGATGTTAAAGTGGAGGCAGGTGATGGATTAAAAAATTCTTTAGCTCAGTTTAAAGACTATATTTGCGCCGAAATTCTGGCAGATGACCTGGAAATATTGCCCCAAATACAGGGTGGTATTGAAATTGAAGTCAACGATATTTCATTAAAAGTGATTGTTTTAAAAAAAGGGTAAACACATGGCAAGTAAAAAGCATGCCCGCCCTGCAGGCGGAAAAAAGGCTTCCAAACATGCCCGGTCAAAAGGCGGGAAAGCCAAACCCATTAAAAAAGGAACTAAAAAGCCTGTTGCAAAAAAACCCCAAAAGAAAACTGTGATTAAAAAAACTACCCCTAAGAAAGCTGACCACAAGAAGGCCGTAAAAGTTGTTGTCAGGAAAGTTGTGCCAAAACCAGCAGTAAAAGTACTTTCAAAAACAATTGTAAAACCGGAGGCAACATCTCACAGACCTATTGTAAAAAAGCCGGGTTCATTTGATCCCAGTTCGCTGGTATCCATTAAGCAAAAGGTAAAACCAGTGATAAAGAAAGAGCCCCCGAAGCCGGTAAAAATGGTAATACCAAAAACGACAACCAAAAGTTCGGTAAAATATGAACCTGAGTTTACCAAATCGGTATTGGATACACCAATCTACCAGCAATCAGGCCCGAGTATGCGTTATTCCGATGCTGACCTGGCCGAATTCAGGGAGATCATCCAGAAAAAACTGGATGCGGCAAAAAAAGAACTGGCTTATCTGCATGGGTTGATAACCCGTAAAGATGAAGGCGGCGATATGGACGAAGCCCGTTATATGACAATGGAAGATGGCAGTGTAAGTATGGAAAGGGAGCAACTGAGCCAGATGGCCAGCCGCCAGATCACTTTTATTGATCACCTGGAAAAAGCCATGATGCGGATTGAAAATAAAACCTATGGTATTTGCCGGGTCACAGGCAAGTTGATTGATAAAGCCCGTCTCCGTGCTGTTCCTCACGCCACATTGAGCATTGAGGCCAAGCAGATGATGAATAAATAAATTGAAC
>JAHEZF010000269.1 GCA_023251215.1 Sphingobacteriales bacterium
ACGAAAACGGCTCATCACCTTGTCACGTTGTTGTTGTGTAAGGTCGCCATGCAACGCTTCAATATCATATCCTTCGCGTATCAAATGTTCGGCAATATTCTGCGCATCAATCTTTGTTCTGGTAAAAATAAGGCCGTATAAACCCGGATTGAAATCAATGATCCGCTTCAGGGTTTCGTACCGGTTTGCATGTGATGTCACGTAGTACTGGTGATCAATATTAGCAGCTCCTGCATTCATTTTACCAATAGTGATCTCGAAAGGCTGCTTCATGTAGCGTTTGGTTACCTGCCTGATCTCAGACGGCATGGTAGCGCTGAACAACCAGGTGCTTTGCCGCTCCGGTGTATTTTTCAAAATGAATTCGATATCATCCTTAAAACCCATGTTCAGCATTTCGTCTGCTTCATCCAGCACCACATAATGAATATTGCTTAGATTGATGGACTTTCTTTCTATCAGGTCAATAAGGCGGCCGGGAGTGGCCACAACAATATGAGTGCCTTTTTTCAGATCTCTTATCTGCATGCCTATAGAAGCGCCTCCATATACAGCAGTCACGACAACAGGGCCGACTCCTTTTTTAAACGAGTTCAAATCTTTTGTGATCTGGATACACAATTCTCTCGTGGGGCAAATGATCAAAGCCTGTGGAAACCGGTTATTTTTTTTAATGAGTTGTAACAGAGGTAACCCGAATGCAGCTGTTTTGCCGGTACCTGTCTGAGCTAAACCTATAAAATCTTTGGTGCCTTGTAATAAAACAGGAATGGCCTTTTCCTGTATGGGAGTGGGTTGGGTAAAACCCAGTGCTTTAACAGAATGTAATAATCCTTCTTCGACGCCTAACGCTTCAAATGTGGTCACTTTTTAAAATGCTTTTATTAAAAAAATAATGAAGGCGCAAAGGTAGTCTTTAGTGTCGGGAAGAGGACAAAAGAAAGCCACCCCGAAGAATCGGGACGGCCTCTAACGATTGCTTGCCAAATGAAAAATTCTTATTTGGGCATTGTGTCGGTACTCATCTTAGTGGCACCAGTATCAGTTTTCGGAGTTTCCATCTTTGTAGAATCTTTGGTTTCACCTTCTTTCTTATCAGATTTGTTGTTGCAGGCTACAAAACTGGCAACAGCGAGAACTAACAAAAGCTTTTTCATGTTTTTTTGATTTTTAATTGTTTGTTTAAAATATTCGAGGTTAATACCTGAAATACCAAAAGGTAACCCGGCGTTTAAAATAATTTTTTCAGGCTGCCACAGGGTTACTATTTTTAAAAAAAAGTATTAAATACCGGAATTGTGAAACAAGAGAATAACGAAAAAGCGTTGTTGCAGGGGTTAGCCCGTAATGATAAAAAGGCCATTGAGACGATTTACCGGGAGAACTATAACATGATTCAGGTATTGGTTATCAACAACAACGGTTCGGCGGAGGAGGCTAAAGACATATTCCAGGAGGCCATGATAGTTCTTTATGAAAAGGTAAGATCCGGAACTTTTGAACTGACCTGCCAGATCAAGACCTATGTTTATTCGGTATGCCGGCGATTATGGCTTAAAAGATTGCAGCAATTGAATCGTTATTCGCAAGAGGTTGCAGGCCTGGAAGCATCGGTGCCTGTAGAGGAAGAGATTGAAGAACATGAAAAAAGAAATGCTGAGTTTGAGATGATGGATAAAGCCATCAGCCATCTTGGCGAGCCCTGCAAAAGTTTGATAGAGGCTTATTACCTGCAAAAAAAAACCATGCAGGAG
Source organism: Sphingobacteriales bacterium (assembly GCA_023251215.1). Classification (GTDB taxonomy): domain Bacteria; phylum Bacteroidota; class Bacteroidia; order Chitinophagales; family Chitinophagaceae; genus JAHEZF01. The sequence continues at coordinate 1,755 of JAHEZF010000269.1, forward strand.
ATTGCAGCCGGATTCGGATATACCAATGCTGATAATGCCAAAACACAGAAGTACAAGTGCCTGATGAGACTGAAAAAAATATTTTTTGCTCAATATAAAAACGGAAACAGTGATGGATGACATTCAGATATTAAACCTTGTTGAACGCTATATCCGCGGGGAAATGAACCCGGATGAACGGCTTCATTTTGAAAACCTGCGCAAAAGCAATCCTGAGATTGACCAGTTGGTGGTGGAACATACCCTGTTCCTGCAGCAGATGAACCGCTTTGGTGAATGGAAAAAATTCAAATCATCCCTGCATGATACTCATTTACGGCTGGCAGAACAAGGAAAGATCAATTCTTCAAAATTGAAGGGCAAGGCAAAAATTGTGTATTTGTGGAATCGTTATAAAAGAGTGGCTGCTATCGCAGCTATGATTGCAGGAGTTACTACTTTAACAGTAACTGCCCTTGTTAATTTTCTTTCTCCAAATGCAGATAATGCAAGGCTCCAGGAACTGAGCAGAGATATTCAAAATATCAAGCGGCAACAAAACGTGCAGGGCAGTGAAGTAAATAACCTTAAAAATAAAATTAACCAGCAAACAATCCCATTTAAAGCCGGTGGAACGGGATTTCTGATTGATGGAAAGGGTTACCTGGTTACCAATGCCCATATTATCCGTAATTCGAAAAATATTGCCGTTATCAATAATAAAGGTGATCAGTTCAAAGCAGTATTGGTTAAAGAGTATTTTGACAAGGATATAGCCGTTCTGAAAATTGATGATGAGAATTTTAAAACCATGGCATCAATTCCTTATAGCATCAGTAAAACTGCCAGCGAAGTGGCCGAACCTATTTTTATTCTGGGATATCCAAGAAACGATGTTGTCTATAATGAAGGTTATCTAAGTGCCAAAACAGGATTTAATGGCGATACACTCAGTTGCCAGTTGGGCATTGCCGCCAACCGTGGTAATAGCGGCGGACCGGTATTCAATCACGACGGAGAAGTGATTGGCATATTAAGCACTAAAGAAACGGAAGCCGAGGGTGTGGCATTTGCCATTCAGTCAAAATATATTTACGAAATTATTGATGACCTTAAAAAAGATACGGTTTATCATACCCTGAAATTACCTGTTAAATCAAATGTTCGCGGACTGGATAAAAAACAACAGGTGAAAAAATTACAGGATTACGTATTTATGGTAAAAGGTGACTAAACCCCCAGCCTCTAAAGGGGAGTATAGATATCTTAATAAAATATGCAAACCGCCGATTTTATTATTACTCAGTAAACATTGATGACTATTGGCCATTAGACCCCTTTAGGGGATGGGGTATTCCAGAGCCGCTCGGGATATTCTCCCTTCTTGACTAATTCACGCAGGTTTCTTTCCACTTCGGGTGCATCTTCCCTGTAAGTAACACCAAACCATTGAGACGAAGTGGGAATAAGTTTGATTTTGCCCAGTCCCTGTTGTATAAAGTGATCTGCTATAATCGGAATAAAAAACTCGGATTGTGGATCGCTGACAT
>JAHEZF010000270.1 GCA_023251215.1 Sphingobacteriales bacterium
TCTCCTTCTTTTGGTTTTTGTGTAAATACAATACTGTCTTTTTTTAATTGCTCTGCTACTTTTTCAATATCGGAGACATAATAAGTCAACCCGATATATGGATTATTGTCTTTCCGGATCATGATCAGCAGGCTGCCATCGCTGGCCTGCGCCCAGGGAACAGGGAATGTATTGGATGCAATTTTGGGGAAGCCAAGTTTTTCATACACAGCAATGGAAGAATCCAGGTCTGAAGATGTAACATATACACAGGCTACTTCTCCCATCCGATAGCTATCGGATTTGGATTGTGAAAAACTGGCAAAAGAAACCAGTGAAAAAAGAAGTGCTGATAAAAGTCTGAGTGGCATAAAATGATTTAAGTACCTTAAAACTAAAATCTTTGCATTTTTTAGCAAAATATTTTTGATTTCCCCACGAAAAACAGATTTTTCAACTTTCTGAATTATCTTGAAATAAATATCGAATAATGAACAAGGAATAATGAATATCGAAATAAATACAAGCGCATTTCAACTTCATCATTCGATATTCTTTGTTCAATATTCATTATTCCTTTTGGTTCTGGCTTGTCCAGGTTAGGGATTAAATTTTATTTATGAATAACCATACACCCTGATCACCGGCTCTCTCAGTATTGCAGCTTCATCCGTGCAGTAAAAATAAATAATATCAGCAATGGCTTCCGGTTTCACCCATTTGTTAAAATCTTCATCAGGCATGGATTGACGGTTCTGTGGCGTATCAATGGTAGAAGGAACAACAACACTGGTTACTACATTATGCCCTTTCGCTTCATCATTCATTAATTCAGCTAAACGAAAGATCAGTGATTTAGCCAACCCATAGGCTACCATCCCTTTGCTGCTTTGCATATTTGAACCCGGCCTGGAGCCGATCATAAAAAGGCGTCCGCTGTTTTGTTTCATCATTTGAATAAAAACCGGACGGGCTGTGTTGTAAGCAGTTTCAAAATTCAGTTTATATTGCTTGAGAATATCAGAAGTTTTGGTGTCTGCAATTTTTCCCATGGCAAAACCACCCACGGTTAATACTGCTGCATCTACTCCACCATATTTCGATATAACTGATTCAACAAATTTTTGAGTACCTTCTTCATTCATCAGGTCAACTATTATTTTTTCAAATTTTTCATCAGTGATATCAATTGTAACCGGGTCGTTGGGAATAACAGTTCCAATAACATGATAACCTTCAGCCAAAAATTTTTTGACTACTGCCTGCCCCAGGTTTCCTGAGGCGCCGGTAACTATGGCTGTCTTCATAATGATTGTATTCCCGGCAATTTACAAAAATCTAACTTGCATTGCCTGAAAGACGGGTTGGATATTGTTTAGTAAATTACATTGCTGGCTGGCAGCGTTGTATCTGATTTATCCGTTTTATATTTTCTAAAGGCGCTAAGGTTTATGAGCAAACAGGCACTCGTAATCATGATATTTGTACTGGCAGCAAAATTTTTGCCTGCGCAAACCTGTACCGCTACGGGGCAAACACCTTCATCGGCTGTACTGATATGCGGTTCCGATGTAGTGGTTCAGGATCCGGTAGCATTTTGCGGACAAACAACAATACCCACATCCTGTATAGATGGTGCATCTCACCAGAACCTGAATCCTTACTGGTATAAGCTGGCCTGTTTTAGTTCGGGCAATCTTGGCTTTACCATCACACCAAAAGATTTGAATGAAAACTATGACTGGCAATTGTTTGATGGTACCGCACGAAACCCGGATGATGTATTTACTGTTCCCTCCATTTTTGTTGCCTGTAACTGGTCGATAGACCCCGGAGTAACCGGCGCATCTGTTGATGGAACAAGCCTTACAGTTTGCAGTTCACCGGGAGAACCTGCATTCAGCATGATGCCGGACCTGCAGACAGGACATGAATATTTATTAATGGTCAGTCACAAAACACCTACCACAAATGGTTTCCAGTTAGAATTTTCCGGCGGCTCTGCAGGTATTACCGATCCCTTTGAACCAAAAATGATTGCTGCAAGGATCAGTTGCGATGGATCAAAAGTGATCGTTAAACTCAACAGGGGAATGAAATGCAGCAGCATTTCGGCTGATGGGACTGATTTTACCGTTAGCAGCGCCACCATCACATCGGCTTTTTCAGGAGGATGTGGTACAAGTGCAACAACAGATTCCGTTATTCTTTCATTGAATACACAGTTGCCATTGGGTACTTATACACTTACCATACAGAACGGCACTGATGGAAATACGCTTACGGATATTTGCGGTCGTGACATCCCTTTTGGCGATCAGCTATCTTTCCTGGTAGCACCTTTGCAACCTACGCCATTTGATAGTGTGAGAACTTCAGGTTGCGGCCCATCTTCGGTGCAATTAATTTTTAGCCGGCCCATTCAATGTAGTTCCATTGCTGCCGATGCCAGCGATTTTATCATATCCGGTCCGCAGCCGGTGACCATCAGTAATATTACCAGCGCCTGCAACAGCGGAACCAATCCACCAAGTACAGCAGCAATCATCAACCTGCAACTGGCATCGCCGATTGTAATTGCCGGCAATTACCAAATCTCATTAATCAATGGCAGCGATGGCAATACTGTAATTGACGAATGCGGAAGACTAACGCCTGCAGGCAATTTATTTTTTACAGTAAAAGGCGCTGCATCGGCCTCCTTCACCTATTCATTAAAACCTTCCTGCAAAAATGATACATTGGTTTTTGCACATCCCGGGGGCAATGGAATAAACAACTGGAACTGGACATTTGATAACAGCGTTTCGAGCAACCTTCAAAACCCGGTACAGGTTTACCCGGCATCGGGCAAGCATACGGCAAGACTGATCGTAACAAACGGCGCCTGCAGTGACACGTCTTTACAGACAATCACACTTGATAATAAAATAGTCGCTGCATTTGATATGCCAACAACTATCTGCCCCGGGGATACAGTCAGTTTTATTAATAAGAGCAGCGGCACAGTGGATGGCTGGCAATGGGATTTTGGAAACGGCACAGGCAGCAACCTGAAAACACCAGGCCCTATGTTATTTTATCCTGTCGGCAGAGAAAGTTTTTACAGCATAAAACTTATTGCTTCCAGTGTGGGTATGAACTGCAGCGATATTGCTGTACATGCAATAAGAGTGTTGGGAAGTTGCCTGATAGCTGTGCCCGGCGCATTTACCCCCAACGATGACGGGTTGAATGATTACCTGTACCCGTTAAATGCATTCAAAGCCGACAATCTTG
>JAHEZF010000049.1 GCA_023251215.1 Sphingobacteriales bacterium
CATCAGTAAACCATGAAGGCATAGCTGTTGATGATATTCATATTTACGATAACAACTTGCCTATTTATGATGGGCCTACCATGACTTCAGCAGTTACACAAACAATAACCGGTGGAAATTCATGGATCAATTTTATATCCGGGGGAAAAATAATAGCATCCATTAAGCCCAATAATCAGAACATGGGCAATACAGATGTGCAGGCATATATTAATACGGCTGCGGTTCGTAATTACAATGGCCAGTATTATCACAACAGGAATATCACAGTAAAACCCGCCAATGAAAAGCTTCCGGATTCAGTGGGCCTCAGAATTTATTTCCCGGACAGCGAATCAGAATCGCTGATCAATGCTACCGGTTGTGCTTCCTGTACAAAACCTGTCAGCGCCTATGACCTGGGCATTTCTAAATACAGCGATTCGCTCAATCAATTTGAAAATGGATTGCTGACCGATGATACGCTGGGCACATGGAATTTCATTCCTTCATCGCTGGTAGTAAAAGTGCCTTACCTAAATGGCTATTATGTGGAATGTAAGACAAATAATTTTTCAGAGTTCTGGTTAAACAGTGGCGGCCCGGGTAAAGTACACAGCCTGCGGGCAGAGTTTCTTGATTTTACTGCTAAGAAAGCTACTGGTAATAATGTGCAACTTGACTGGACACTTAAATCCGAAAATAATATTGTCCGGTATGAGATTGAGGTGGCGAGAGGAAACACAGATTACCAGGCCGGGCGGTTTTCAAAGATTGGAGAAGTGAACAGCGCAGGAAATACCAATCTGCCACGGTCATATGCTTATCTTGATGTTGAATCCAATAAATCACAGGTTAGATATTATCGCCTGAAAGTAATTTATAATGATGGAGGATTTACTTATTCTATAACCCGGTCAGTTGTTTTCTATGATGGAATAACTCTTTTGGTTTATCCCAATCCTTCCAATGGTATATTCAACCTTGTTTACCAGTTACCGGCAGGGGAAACACTTTCGCTGCAGATTTATGATGCTGGAGGAAAATTGATCAAACGACAAAATAATACAGCCAGCGGTTTTGTTGAAAAACAAATCTTTGACTTCAGTAAGCAGATTTATCCGAAAGGAATGTACCTGTTCCGGCTCAACATTGGCGATCAGCAACAGGTATTTAAAGTGATAAAACAATAAAAGAGAACAGATAAAAATATTCAAAAGCCCCGGAGAGTCGGGGCTTTAATTTTTTTATGCTTTAAAATTTTGCTTATTACCAGCCTTGTTTGGCGATGCCTGCATTAATAGCCGCCATTGCTTTTTCTCCGTTTACCAAAGTAGTTAGCTTATTGCCTTTGCCATCATGACCCTTCACCATATAGGCGCCTTTAGCTGTCTTTGTAATCACGGCGTCCATAACAGGAACGCCTTTTTCTTTTGTTTTTACATTATAAGCTGTAAGTTGAACATCTGACATGGTTTTTGATTTTTGTGGTTAGTAAAGCCTGAAATTACGGTTTCTTGCCGGTTTTAAAGGGGAAAACTTCTCAAGGGAAATAAAAAAGCCCCGATAATCGGAGGCTAACTAATTTGTTTTGAAAGATTTAGATTTATATATCCAGCTTTGCATATTTCGCATGGCTTTCAATAAATTCTCTTCGTGGAGCTACTTCATCACCCATCAGCATACTAAAAATCCGGTCGGCTTCCGCAGCGCTTTCAATGGTTACAATTTTTAAAGTTCTTGTGGCTGGATTCATTGTTGTTTCCCAAAGCTGGTCAGAATTCATTTCACCCAAACCTTTATAACGTTGTACGTTTACTGAATCATCCTTTCCTCCTCCCAATTTTTCTACCCATATTTTACGCTGTTCTTCGTTCCAGGCATAAGACTGTTCTTTTCCTTTTTTTACCAGGTAAAGAGGTGGTTGGGCAATATACACATATCCCTGTTCCACCAGTTCAGTCATGTAGCGAAAAACGAAAGTAAGGATCAGTGTGGCAATATGAGAACCGTCCACATCAGCATCTGTCATGATGATAAGTTTATGATAACGGAGTTTGCTCAGATCAAGTGCTTTTGGGTCCTCAACTGTTCCAATTTTTACACCCAGCGCCGTAAACATATTCCTTATTTCTTCATTGTCATAAATCTTATGCTCCATTGCTTTTTCAACGTTGAGGATCTTGCCTCTTAATGGAAGGATGGCCTGGAAACTCCTGTCTCTTCCCTGCTTGGCAGTACCTCCGGCTGAGTCTCCCTCAACCAAAAATAATTCGCAACGTTCAGGATCACGGTCAGAGCAATCAGCTAATTTGCCGGGAAGCCCTCCACCGGTCAGTACTGATTTTCGCTGTACCAGCTCTCTGGCTTTTCTTGCAGCAGCTCTTGCCTGTGCTGCCAGAATAACTTTAGAAACAATATTTTTAGCTTCTCTTGGATTTTCTTCAAGATAGGCTTCTAATATTTTTGATACGGTTGAATCAACCACACCCATCACTTCATTGTTTCCGAGCTTGGTCTTGGTCTGTCCTTCAAATTGCGGTTCGGGAACTTTTACAGAAATGATAGCACTCAAACCTTCACGGAAATCATCGCCTTCGATCTGCACTTTGGCTTTTTCAAACAAACCCTGTTTGTCCCCATAGCTTTTAAACACTCTTGTTAATGCCCTGCGAAACCCGGATACATGGGTGCCTCCTTCAATTGTATTGATGTTATTGACGTAAGAATAAATGTGTTCGTTATAACTGTCGTTATAGCTTAAAGCAACTTCCACCACCACATTCGTACTCTCATCACGGCCTTCAATAAAAATTATTTTAGGGATAAGGGAGTTTCGGCCAGCGCTGCTATCGAGCATCTCAACAAATTCTACAATACCACCTTCGCTGTAAAAAACATTGGAATAGATAGAACCATCTTCTTCTTTTTCTCTTGTATCTATCATTGTAATGCGAACGCCACGGTTAAGATAAGCCAGTTCACGGAGGCGGCTTTCTAAAATATCTTTATTATAAATCAGGGTAATAAAAATAGAATCATCGGGCCAGAAGCGGATCAATGTTCCTGTTTTATCGCTGTTGCCAATTTCACGGGCAGGATATTGTGGTATCCCGATATGGTATTCCTGTTCAAATGTTTTTCCATCACGATTAACTGTTACATGTAATTTTTTGCTTAATGCATTTACACAGCTAACGCCTACGCCATGTAACCCGCCTGATACTTTATACGAATCTTTGTCAAATTTTCCACCGGCGTGAAGCACTGTCATCACAACTTCCAGCGCCGAACGTTTTTCCTTTGGGTGCATACCGGTTGGAATACCACGGCCATCATCTTCTACAGAAACGGAATTGTCTTCATGAATGGTAACAGTAATATTTTTGCAATAACCGGCAAGAGCTTCATCAATCGAGTTGTCCACTACTTCATACACGAGATGGTGCAGGCCCCTCACAGCAATATCCCCGATATACATTGCCGGACGTTTGCGAACGGCTTCCAAACCCTCTAATACCTGTATGCTTTCTGCACCATAACCATTGCCGGAAATGGTTGTTTTTTCTTTGATTTCTGCACTCATAATTTGTCCCTGATCCTGTCTTAAAAAAATGATAAATAAATACTGGCAAATGTACGATAATAGCAGCTCTTTACCCGGTAAAAAGAGAGTCTTTTTTCTTCACTTTTTTGTAAAAAAGTGGATAAAAATAGTTTTAAAGACAGATAGCCTCAGAGCCTTAAAAAATTTTGGAGTGACCTCTTAACGCTTTAAGATTTGTGCTACCAGGTCAGCTTCTGTACACACTTTATTTCCTACATAAACGGTTCCCTTCATTTCACAAATACCGCGGCGTATTGGGGCGATGAGTTCCATTTTCAGCAGCATAGTATCACCTGGCCGAACCATTTGTTTAAATTTGCAGTTGTCTATTTTAAGAAAGTAAGTATCATATTGTCCTTCACCTGAGAGGTTGATAGCAAGAATGCCGCCGCATTGTGCCAATGCTTCTATTTGTAACACACCCGGCACAACGGGATTGCCGGGAAAATGTCCCTGGAAATACCATTCATTAAATGTAACATTTTTTATACCGACTATATGCGTTTTGCTTATTTCAATAATCTTATCCACCAGTAAAAAAGGATAGCGATGTGGTAATTTTTTTTCAATGTATTGCTGATCAAATACTGTTGGGCTGGCAGGATCATAAACAGGAATACCCTTGTTCTTTTTAATGTATTGTTTGATCTTTTTGGCAAATTCTACATTGGTACTGTGACCGGGGCGGTGGGCAATTATTCTTGCTTTAATGGGATATCCTATCAGAGCAAGATCGCCAACAATATCCAGTAATTTATGACGGGCCGGTTCATTGGGAAAACGTAATTCAAGGTTGTTAAGGTATCCCTCGCTCTTTACTTCAATTTTATCTTTCTTGAAAATCTTTTTCAGCCGCTCCATTTCTTTTTCATCTACAGCTTTGTCAACGACTACAATCGCATTGTTCATATCTCCGCCTTTGATGAGGTTATTATCCAGCAACATTTCCAGTTCATGCAGAAAACAAAATGTGCGGCTGGGCGCAATTTCATCTTTGAAATCCCGGATATGTTTTAATCCCGCATGCTGGGTACCCAATACGGGTGAATTAAAATCAATAAGTGTGGTAACCTGGTATTCCGTAGCAGGCATGGCCAGCATTTCCACTCTTTTCTTTTCATCGTTATGAAAAATATTTTCATCAATCCTGTACCATATTTTTTCAGCGTCCTGCTCCTGTACTCCGGCTTTTTCAATAAGGTCTGCAAATGGTGTAGAACTGCCATCAATGATAGGTATTTCCGGTCCGCTGATCTCTATCAGGCAATTGTCAACTCCCATACCTACCAGGGCAGCCAGCACATGTTCCACTGTACTTACTTTGACTCCATTGGATTCCAGAGTAGTACCCCGGCTTACATCAGTTACCAGGTCACAATCGGCTTTGATGAGATGTTGGCCATTCAGATCAGTCCTTTTAAACTGGAAACCAAAACCGGGATCAGCAGGTTTCAATGTAAGATTAACCATGATACCTGTATGCAGGCCTGTACCTGAAATACTTCCTGCCGATTTAAGTGTATGTTGCTTATCAGGATTGAAATGCGAAATCATATCCTCAGCAATATAAGCCTTATTTTTTGTGGAGGAAATCATGCGGGCAAAGATAATAAGAAGTATGAAGTAGGATATGTTAAGGTGAAATGGACTCCATTCGTCCGATAAATATAATAGAAACGGATATTAAAAATCAGGAACTCTTTTCTGCTATCAACTGCTTCACCAAAGCTTCCAGTTCTTTCACTCTCTTTTCCAATTCAGGAAGCTTGCGGCTTATAGCCTGGCTGCGCAATGTAGCCGTATAGTCATGGGCAGGAGAACCGGTAACTGCTTTGCCGGGTTCAATGGATTTACTGACTCCGCTTTGTGCATTGATCTTTGCCCCATCGCCAATTTGTATATGGCCCACAATACCTACCTGTCCTCCGATCATTACTCCTTTACCAATTTTTGTACTGCCGCTAACTCCGGCCTGTGCAGCTATCACCGTACTGTTGCCTACCTCAACATTGTGTGCAATCTGTATCAGGTTGTCAAGTTTGGCTCCCGATTTAATAATTGTGGAACCGATTGTTGCCCTGTCAATAGTTGTGTTGGCGCCTATCTCTACATAATCTTCAATCAATACATTCCCGATCTGTGGTACTTTTTTAAAACTTCCGTCGGATTGGGGAGCAAACCCAAAACCATCGCTGCCGATCACAGCGCCTGCATGAATGGTAACATTGTTTCCAATTTTACAACTATGATAAATTTTTACTCCGGGATGAATTATGCTGTTATCCCCGATAGATACATTATCCCCGATATAAGCATTGGGAAAAATTTTTGTGTTGTTACCGACTTTTACATTATCGCCGAGGTAAGAAAAGGCGCCGATAAATACATTTTGACCGGTAGCAGCTGTTTTAGAAATATAACTGGGTTGCTGAATGCCACTTAATTGCTGCGTCATTATTTCCTGGTACTTGCTTAGCAGGGTTGCAAAGGCAGAATAAGCATCCGGAACACGAACTAATACAGCTTTTAAAGGTTGCCTCAACTCATACGCTTCATTGATAATAACAAGTGATGCTTTGGTGCTGTATAAAAATTCTTCGTATTTGGGATTGGCAAAAAAAGTTAGCTGCCCTTCTTTAGCTTCTTCTATTTTTCCAAATGAATTGACAACAATATCAGGATCGCCTTCTACTTTGCCGTTGATGAGCATCGCTATTTGTGCAGCGGAGAAAGTCATGTTGCTGGTATTTGGTTACTGGTTGCTGGTTTAGGGTTGCCTTACTACTGGTAACCAGCGGCCAGCAACTAGAAACGGTAGTAACAAAAGTAATGTTTTTTAACAGTGATGCCGAGTTGAGGATGTATCAACGCATTGTCCACTTTCGAAATATCTTTCACCGTTCCGTCCTTAAACAAAATATTGATTCGTTCATCCTTTGGGTCATAGGTTGTATTGCTGGCCACACCGGTAAAAACAAAATAAACTGATTCTTTTTCGGAAACGTCCAGCTTTTCCATCACTTCTTTTCTTTTTTCATTCACTAAAGCAGTGTCAAAAGGTTCAGCCTGCAATTTTACTTTCAGCAGTCTCCTTTCAACTAACAAACGGCAAAGCAGCGACAATATTTTATCAGGATGATGACTCCAGTTTTTGATCGTGGCCATGATATCATGGTCATCAAGCTGGCAGAACGTATCTAAATTTTTTTCAATTGAGGAACCGGTATCCTGGTTTTGTAAAAAGAAATCCAGCGCATCAGAAGCGGCAGAAACTTTTGTTCCATTTGCGATAAGCTCTTTTGCTCTGCGAATTATTTTTACCAGCATCATTTCGGCGCTTACTACCGTTTTATGCAGATAGACCTGCCAGTACATCAGGCGGCGGGATACTAAAAACTTTTCAATGGAATAAATGGCTTTTTCTTCCACCATCAGTTCACCATCTTTTACTGTCAGCATTTTAATAATACGGTCATACCCGATCACTCCTTCAGCAACCCCGGTAAAAAAACTATCCCGGTTCAGGTAATCCATCCTGTCCACATCCAATTGCCCCGAAACCAGTTGGTATAAAAAACGCCTGGGATGATTGTTGGTAAAGATATCAATGGCGGTTTGTAATTGTCCTTTGAATTCAGCATTTAGTTTCTGCATGATTAAAATAGAAATGGCTTCGTGATACACATCTTTGATCAGTTCATTTTCCAATGCATGAGAAAATGGCCCATGTCCCACATCATGTAACAGTATAGCGATCTTTGCCCCCAGTTCTTCACTTGCAGTGATCTCAACACCCTTGTTTTTTATTTCATTCAGCGCCGTGCACATTAAATGATAAGCGCCGAGGGAGTGATGTAACCTGGAATGTACGGCCCCGGGATAGACAAGGTGGGCAAAAGCCATCTGGTGAATATTGCGCAGCCGCTGGTACACAGGATGCGAAATGATCTGCAGGATCAGCGGATGATCAATGGTAATAAAACCATAAACGGGGTCGTTGATGATCTTGCGTACCTGCATCATTGTTGTGTTTTTGTTAAAGGAAGGACGCCAAAAGTACAAAGGCAGAACTTAAAAAGCTATTTTTGATGCAGGCTGTTTGTTGATCCCATATCACAACGATCAGCAATAAACCAGCGACCAGTAACCAATAACCAGAAACAAAATGGCTGTAGCAAAAATTCTTTGGGTAGATGATGAAATAGAAAGCCTTCAATCGCAGAAACTATTTTTAGAACATAAAGGATACGAAGTACAAACCTTTACCAATGGTTTTGATGCCATTGATTATGTAAAGGAAAACCCCGTAGATGTAGTGTTGATTGATGAAACCATGCCCGGCATTACCGGGTTGGAAACACTGGCCAAGATCAAAGAAGTGAATCAATCGTTGCCGGTTGTTTTAATAACAAAAAATGAAACAGAAAACCTGATGGATGATGCCATCGGTTCACAGATCAGCGATTATCTTATCAAGCCGGTAAATCCCAACCAGGTTTGGCTGAGCCTGAAAAAGATCATTGATAATAAAAGACTGGTGGCTGAGAAAACGACTACTGCTTACCAGCAACAGTTCCGTAATTTATTTATGGCGCTGAACAGTAATCCTGATTACAATGAGTGGATGGATATCTACAAAAAGCTGGTGTATTGGGAACTGGAAATGCAAAAGAGTGACAGCCCCGAGATGCAGGAGGTATTGCAAAGCCAGAAAGGTGAGGCTAATACGGAGTTCTTCAAATTTGTGAGCCGTAACTACGCTTCATGGGTTAATCCTAAAAGCAACGACGGACCTGTGATGAGCCATACTTTATTAAAGTTTAAAGTGCTGCCGCACCTGGAAAAAGGAATACCGTTGTTCTTTGTGCTGATTGACAATCTCCGGTTCGATCAGTGGAAAGCCATTCAACCAATTTTTTCGGAGAGTTTCCGGATATTGGAAGAGGACAGTTTTTACAGCATACTTCCAACCGCCACACAATATTGCCGGAACGCTATTTTTTCCGGCCTGCTGCCGGTGGATATTGAAAAACAATTTCCCGTGCAATGGAAAAATGATGATGAAGAAGGAGGAAAAAACCTGCATGAAGAGGAGTTTTTCAGGGCGCAACTGAAACGGCTGGGAAAAACAGATCTGAGAGTTTCTTATACCAAAGTAGTAAATAACCAGGCCGGCCTGGACCTTGTCAATAACATTCATAATCTTTTAAATAATGATCTGAATGTGATCGTTTACAATTTTGTGGATATGCTGAGTCATGCCCGTACAGAAATGGAAGTGCTGAAAGAACTGGCTGGCGATGAAATGAGTTACCGGAGCATAACAGCAAGTTGGTTTGAACATTCCCCATTGCACCAGGCATTAAAAAAGATTGCCGATAAAAATATCAAGATCGTATTAGGTACAGATCATGGCAGCATCAGGGTAAAAACGCCTTGCAAAGTAGTGGGGGATAAACAGACCACCACCAATCTCCGGTACAAACATGGACGCAATTTGAATTATGAACCCAAGGAAGTATTGGCTTTTCGTGATCCGAGGGAAGCAGGCTTGCCGGTACCCACTGTAAATTCATCATTCATATTTGCCAAAGAAGATGGATTTCTCTGTTATCCCAACAACTATAATTATTATGTAAACTACTACCGCAATACCTTCCAGCATGGAGGTGTGAGTTTGGAAGAAATGATAGTGCCGGTGATAAAGATGCAGAGTAAGTAAAGCCCCCTGTCCCCCTAAAGGGGAAACTTAGATTGTAATTTTTCTCACGGATGTGGAAAATAATTAAAGAAGAAAGAGTATGATGATGTAGTT
>JAHEZF010000271.1 GCA_023251215.1 Sphingobacteriales bacterium
ACCGGTGGCTTTGTTTAAAGGAACTTGCTTTCGTACAGGAAAAACATTAGTATAATTTTAAAACTCTTTAAAACTCCCCTTTAGGGGATGGGGGTATGATCTACGAATTCAAAGGATACAAACCCGTCATTCACGAATCTTCATTCATTCATCCGCAGGCAGCAGTGACAGGAAATGTAATTATTGGAAAAGATGTTTACATCGGTCCCGGCGCTGCTTTACGTGGTGATTGGGGGCAGATCATTATTGAAGATGGATGTAATGTGCAGGAAAATTGTACGATTCATATGTTTCCGGGAGTAACTGTAGTATTAAAAGAAGGAGCACATATTGGTCATGGGGCAATTATTCATGGCGCTGTTATCGGTAAAAATTGTTTGGTGGGTATGAACGCCGTTATCATGGATAATGTGGAATTAGGTGATGAAAGTATTGTTGGTGCATTAACATTTATTAAAGAAGGAGAAAAAATTCCTTCCCGCAGCCTGGTAGCCGGAAATCCGGGTAAGATCATCAAACAGGTTAGCGACGAAATGATAGCCTGGAAAACAGAAGGCACTAAACTTTACCAGCAGTTGCCCAAAGAATGTCTTGAAACACTAAAACCCTGTGAGCCATTAAGAGAAATCCCTGCTGAACGGCCGGTACAGAAGCGGTCATATAAGTCTTTCGGCAAGTAATTTTCCCATGCCATTCATAAAAATTTCTTTTTCTTCACAGAGAATAGTTGTAATTTAAATCCTCATTTAAACCCGTTTTTAAAAATCAAACCTTAGTGTGTATGAGAAAAAGCTTACCCTTTGTTTCCCTCCTGCTGGGAACCGCTATGCTTACCAACCTTGTGCAGGGTCAGTCCGATCGTTTTGCCTACGCTGTAACCGATGTGAAGGAACAAAACTCCAACTGGAGCTTTTTAAGAAAACTGAACCTTCAAACCGGTGAATACAGCGCAGTATTGCTGAATGGCAACGATGCATCATTATTGGCTTATGATGCCAGTACCAAAACCCAATTTACTGCGCCTCTTACCGATGCCCGGTATGGTAACCTGATTAATGCAGCTTTTGCCACTGGTGTGGCTGCTGCAGCTTATGATAAAAGAAACAACAGGCTGTACTACACACCTATGTTCGTTGACCAACTCAGGTATGTGGACCTGAAAACAATGAAAGTGTTTTATGTAACCGACCAGGCTTTTACCGGTATGCCGCAAAAATCATCTGACCAGGGTAATATTGTTACCCGCATGGTGATAGCTGCCGATGGCAATGGTTATGCCATGACCAATGACGGCGCACACTTGATTCAATTTACAACCGGCAAAAAATTAAAGATTGCTGACTTGGGTTCTCTGGTGGATGATCCGGCCAATAACGGCGTTTCTGTTCATAATTCATGCAGCAGTTTTGGAGGTGATATTATTGCCGATGACAATGGCAACCTCTATGTCTTTACAGCCCGCAATCATGTATTCAAAGTAAATATTGAATCAAAAGTGGCTACTCATCTCGGCACTATTTCTGATTTGCCAGCTACTTTTACTGTGAACGGCGCCGCTGTTAACGAAAACAATCAAATAGTGGTTGGCAGTGCTGTAGAATCTCTTTCCTTTTTTACTGTTGATCCGAAAACATGGGCTGCCAGTGTTTTTACCATACCCGGCACAGTATGGCATAGTTCTGACCTCGCCAACAGCAACTTGCTTGTTTCAGGAAATAAACCAAAAAATTCTGCTCCTGAACTTTTATCCCGTAATGTTCCGGCCAATACCGGCATTAATAAGATCCAAATTTATCCGAACCCGGTTACCAATAACCAGTTTGCCGTTCAATTCAATGAACTGGAAGCGGGGACATATACAGTTCATGTAACAGATGTAATGGGGCGACAGGTATTGCAACAGGTCGTGAATGTAAGCGGAGATAACCAGACACAGAATATCATTCTTAATCCTTCATCTGCAAAAGGTATTTACATGGTGAAAGTGACAGATACAAACAGCAAAGCAATATTTGCAACTAAAGTTGTTGTTCAATAAACAGTATTCCTGATGAATTAAAAGTGTCCTGTCAATCTGGACACTTTTTTATTTTGACTTTTTCCAGATCATTTTAACATGCAGGCTGTTTTTTCCTCTAATGAGTCCCTTTGGGAAAAGTCATTAGATAAAAATAAATTTCATGCTGTAAAAATCAGATTAACAAAATCGCTTTGCCGTAAAAAATTTGTGTTGTACCCGGTAAGTTATATTTGCAGCGCATTGTAAAATTAAGGCATTGGAGAAAAGTAATTTTGTTGACCAGATACGCATTTTTTGCCGTAGCGGCCATGGAGGAGCCGGCAGTAAACATTTTATGCGTAATAAATTCACGGCGATGGGTGGGCCCGATGGCGGTGATGGTGGTCGTGGCGGTCATATTATTTTAAAAGGTAATCGTAATCTGTGGACGCTTTTGCATTTGCGGTATTTTAAAAATGTACTCGCTGAAGACGGTGAAGCCGGCAGCGGCAATAATAAAACGGGCCGGTTTGGCAAAGATGTGATCATTGAAGTGCCATTGGGCACCATTGCAAGAGACGAAGAAACAGATAAACAGGAAGCGGAAATTTTACAAGACGGGCAGGAGATCATTTGGGTGCCCGGCGGCAAAGGCGGTTTAGGGAATTCTCATTTTGCTACTCCCAGCAACCAGGCGCCGGAATATGCACAGCCGGGTGAACCCGGAATCGAAGCCTGGAAAGTTTTGGAATTAAAAATTCTGGCCGATGTAGGATTAGTTGGATTCCCTAATGCAGGCAAATCAACTTTGCTTTCTGTTATAACCGCAGCCAAACCAAAGATCGCTGATTATGCCTTTACCACCATTACCCCTAATCTTGGAATGGTGGAATACCGGGACGGAAAAAGTTTCTGCATTGCTGACCTGCCTGGAATTATTGAAGGCGCTTCAGAAGGAAAAGGCCTGGGTCATCGTTTTTTAAGGCATATAGAACGTAATCCGGTATTGCTGTTTTTAATTCCTGCCGACAGTCCCGATCATAAAAAAGAATTGGCAATCCTCACCAAAGAACTTGAGCACTACAATCCTGAGTTATTGAATAAGCAATTTGTGATTGCTATCAGCAAAAGTGATATGCTGGATGAAGATCCCGATAGCTATCGGGAGATAAATGCCATTAAAAGAGAATTGCCCAAAAACATTCCCCATCTTTTTATTTCCTCGTTAACAAATAAGGGGCTTGCCGAATTGAAA
>JAHEZF010000272.1 GCA_023251215.1 Sphingobacteriales bacterium
ATATCTGCTACGATGAGTGTATTTTCTTCTTCCCAGAACAAACAGCGTTCCGGCGAAATCCAAAATGAATTATTGAAAATGGTATGGAGTAAGGGCTGTTGCATTTCTTTCAAAGGATATATAAAATTACGGCAAAACTATTTTACTTCCTTTAGTTGTTGCTGCATCTTTCTCACTCTGTCCTCCAACTTTTCCGAAGAGAGATCCTCCCGCATGCTGTCCACTTTTACCGGGAAACAAAATGGAGTGAGCTGTTGCGGAAATGTAATCACAATTTTTGATTGCTGAATGCGGTGCAGCATATCTCTTAATCTTGTTTCTTCCATCTGCTGCTCCATCACTTCGGTATAAGACTGCCGTAATAATAAATTGCTGGGTTCATATTCGCTGAATACTTTAAAGAGGAGGGAAGCCGATGCCTGCAAATGCCTTGCTTTCTTTTTTTCACCGGGCATGCCCTGGAAAATAAGTCCACCGATAACAGCTACATCCCGGAATTTCCTTTTCGCCATCTCTGTCGAGTTAACGCTGCGCTGAATATCATTCAATAAATTCTCCGGAGAAAATAATTCGTACACATTGCTGTCATCAACGGGAATGGGCTGGTCACTCAGCAATTCAAATCCATAGTCATTCATAGCAAAAGAAAAAGTGATCGGTGTTATGCGGCTGATCCGGTAAGCAAGTATGGCCGCCATGGCCTCATGCACCAGTCTTCCTTCAAATGGATATACAAACAAATGAAAACCATCCCTGGTTTCTATCTGTTCGATCAATAATTCATTTTCCTTCGGCACATGAGAAAGTTGTTGCTGTAATTCAAAAAGCGGTTTCAATACTTTCAATTCAATTGCAATGTCTCTTGACTCCTGGCTATCGTCCCGATAGTTATCGGGAAACGACTCACGACTATTGACCCGATAGCTATCGGGTCCTGACTCATCCAATGTCTCCCTCAGTACCTTTCCCAGGTTAGCACTCAACGGCATTCTTCCTCCGGTCCAGCTTGGAACAATTGATTTTTTAGAAGAACTTTTTCTCACCAGCGCTGTCATATCTTTTATCATCACAAATTCAAGATTCCTTCCGGCCAGTGTAAATGTATCGCCGGGTTCCAATCTTGAAATAAAATATTCTTCAATCACACCGATATAACCGCCGGTAATGAATTTTACTTTCAGCATGGCATCACTTACAATAGTTCCAATATGCAGGCGATGACGCATGGCCACTTTACGACTTTTGATTTTATAAACACCATCCTCTGCCTCTACTTTTTTATAATCATCATATTGCTGCAATGCCACACCGCCTTCTTTAATAAAATGAAGAATTTGTTCCCATTCATCTCTGGTCATTTCTTTATAGCAATGTGTGGATTTTATTTCATTAAAAATTTTATCGGGCTCAAATCCATCGGAGATGGCGAGTGTATTTAAATATTGTATCAGCACATCATAGCAAAGCAACATGGGCATGCGGCTTTCAATGATGTTTTGAGCCATTGCGCTTTTCAATGCCGCTGCTTCCACCAGTTCCAGTGAATGAGTCGGCAAAAAATAAATCTTACTCACCGCATCCGGGCTATGGCCGCTTCTTCCGGCTCTTTGTAAAAACCTGGCAACTCCTTTCGGACTTCCTACCTGTATCACTGTTTCCACGGGACGAAAATCAACGCCGAGGTCAAGGCTTGATGTGC
Organism: Sphingobacteriales bacterium; assembly: GCA_023251215.1. Lineage (GTDB taxonomy): Bacteria > Bacteroidota > Bacteroidia > Chitinophagales > Chitinophagaceae > JAHEZF01. The sequence continues at coordinate 1,700 of JAHEZF010000272.1, forward strand.
AGACAACGGCTTTTAGTTTTCCGGTATGTAAATTTTCTTCCACCCATGTTCGCAATTCCCTGTCAACCGATCCGTGATGCAATGCAATAGACCCGGCAAGATCGGGACAGATATTAAGCAATGTCTGGTACCATGTTTCACTCATGCCCCTTGTATTAATAAATATAAGTGTGGTCTTACTTTGTTCAATAATGGGAATAATCTTATGTGCCAGCTTGATTCCTAAATGCCCGGCCCACGGATATTTTTCAATTTCATCGGGATAAATAGATGCCACATTTATTTTCTTTTGGATATGTGCTTTTACAATAACACCTGCTAACGCCTCACCCCTTACCCCTCTCCTCACGGAGAGGGGGGAGAGCAGCACACTTTTCGCTTCTTCAAGATTTCCTATTGTTGCAGAGATTCCCCAGATTGAACATTGATTATTGATTATTGAATATTGATTATTTTCTTTCAGAACTATTATCCTCGATAAAGCCAACTCCACTTGCACACCTCTCTTACTTCCCAGCAATTCGTGCCATTCATCCACGGCAATAATTTTCAAAGAAGAAAAAATTGATGCATATCCTTTTTGCGCCAGCAGTAAATGCAAACTCTCGGGGGTAATGATCAGCACTTCCGGCATTTGTCTTTTCTGTCTTGCTCTCTCAGCAGTTTCGGTATCTCCATTCCTGATTCCTATTTTCCAACTAATTCCTAATTCCTGAACTACTTCCTCCATCGCCCGGCCAATGTCTTTAGCCAATGCTCTCAAAGGAGTAATCCATAGCAGTTGAAGACCGCAGTTTTTTTTTGTTGTATAATCATCCGGATGATGATTGATGAAATCAATGACAACGCCAAGGAAAACAGAAAAAGTTTTTCCGCAGCCGGTGGGGGCATTCACCAGACCGCTTTCGCCATTGATGATGTGCTGCCATGTCTGCTGCTGAAATAAAAAAGGAGAACGGCCTTTGGAGGAAAGCCATTCATTAACTATTTTATATCCTTTTGCTGTTTTCAGAAGAGAATGCATAAATAAAAATACAAACTATTCCCCCTCCCCAACTGGTGTAGAGAGGGTAAGTTCGTAAATCTACTAATTGCTTGCAGTTCCTAAAAAACGATATTACTTTAGCGGTTTGTAAGCGACTACTTTTTCAATCTCTTTCCTTTTTGATCCATCTTCCTTAACAAAAACGGTAAATTTAAAAGAAAGCAGGTTCACTGCTGTTCTTTTTCATTATCCACGAAATTCCTTCATACTAAGATCCATTATACGGTGAGGCCATGATCAATGCCATCATTTTCTGTACACTTAAATGAGAACAGTATGAAAAATTTTTTTAAACCACTGGATAAAACAGTCCATGCTGACAATTGCAAAACAGGAAAAGACCTGTCACAGGGTAAATTATATATTGCTCATGTAAACAGGGCAATGATTGATTCAGGTAAAATATATAACCAATCTCCCAATTATGATGAAGATAAACAATATAAGGCCTCGGTTTTTACAACAGCAGGTGAATCCTCTTATTCAGACCGGA
>JAHEZF010000273.1:0-2499 GCA_023251215.1 Sphingobacteriales bacterium
CAATGCGCAATATGATACCATGATGAATGGAGCCGGACTAAATCCGGCTCCATGGACCTCAACTCGCGATAGCTTTGGCTTGAGTTTGCCTCAGGGAAATCTTGTGATTCCATTTCCAGGTGACACCTCCAGGTATTATCTTTTCCATGAAACATGCGATGATTATGGAGTTACATTCAGTGCGTTGAAATTGTATTACTCTGTCATTGACATGACTCTTGATAGCGGAAGAGGAGCGGTGACTCAGAAAAATATTGTTTTACTAAACGATACTCTGATTGAGGGGAGGTTAACTGCATGCAAACATGCAAATGGAAGAGACTGGTGGTTGGTTGCTCATAAATATAATACCAATATATATTACAAATGGATTATTACCCCCCATGGGATTTTGGGCCCGGCTACGCAAGCGATAGGGTCTGTAAGAGATAATTATTTTGGTCAATGTGCTTTCTCTCCCGATGGAAACCGGTATGCCTATTACGAACCCATCGGTCAGGATTTAGATATTATGAATTTTAACCGGTGTACAGGTGATTTTGACAGCCTGGTTCATGTAAGTATAAATGACACTGCGAATGCCGGTGGCATGGCTTTTTCGCCTGACTCAAAAGTGTTGTATGTTTCATCTACCTATTATGTGTATCAATTTAATCTTGATACCGTCAATATTCCGGCAACAATGATCACGGTTGCCGTGTGGGATGGCTTTCAGGCGCCCATAGGTACAGCCTTTTACTTATCGCAGTTAGCGCCTGATGGAAAGATTTACATTAATACGAGTGATGGAAGCCTGGTCATGCATGTCATTAATTATCCGGATAGCATCGGATTGTCTTGCGATGTGCAGCAACATAGCATTGTCCTGCCAACATATAATGCATTTACGATACCTAATTACCCCAATTATTTTTTAGGCAGAGATACAGGCAGCGTGTGCGATACGCTAACAGGCGTGCAGAGCATTGAGGCAGAAGTGCGGAGCATAAAAGTGTTTCCAAATCCTGTAACAGATAATGGCTTTTCAATTTCTTACATGTTGCCGCAAAACAAAAAAGGAGTGTTAGAAATCTTCAACACGCTTGGAGAAAAAGTTCTTTCAGAAAACCTTGCACCCTGGAGCACCGTGCATCGTGTAAATGCTTCTAAACTTTCTTCAGGCATTTTTATTTTGCGCATTATATCAGGCAATACAACTTCTTCGGTAAAGTTTATCAAAGAGTAAACATTCACCTTTCTCCTGCTCCCCTCTCCTTTGCCTGTCCCGAAATTTATTCGGGAGGGATGTTTTGTGAAATAAAACCACGAAGGCTCAACAATAATTTTAATGAAGAACAGGTTGAAGTATCCTTTTTCCTGATAAGCTGCCATAGCCACTTCGGGGGTTAGATTCACTAATTATTTTATCCGGTGAATAGTATCTTTGTCTGAACATAAACCCCAATGCCCCAATCCAAAAAACTTTTCCTGCTCGATGCCATGGCGCTCATTTACCGCGCTTATTTTGCTTTCAGCAATAACCACCGTATTAATTCAAAGGGACAAAACACTTCGGCTGTTTTTGGTTTTACCACCACCCTTCTTGAAGTGCTGAACAAACAAAAACCCACGCACATTGCCGTGGTGTTCGATACGGAAGCGCCTACTTCGAGGCATGAAGAATTTGCAGAATATAAAGCCAACCGCCAGGAAATTCCTGAAGACCTTGCCTGGGCCATACCCGTGGTGCAACAGATGTGTGAAGCATTTAATATTCCTGTGTTGGCTATGGACGGTTATGAAGCAGATGATGTGATTGGCACTCTTGCAAGGCAAGCTGAAAAAAAAGGATTCGAAACCTACATGATGACACCCGATAAAGATTACGGGCAACTCGTAGATGAGCATACTTATATTTATAAACCAGCGAGAGGTGGCGGCTCGCCCGAAATAATGGGCGTAAAAGAAGTGTGTGCCCGATGGGAGATTGAACGCGTGGATCAGGTTATTGACATTCTTGGTTTGATGGGTGATGCTGTAGATAATATTCCGGGTATTCGCGGAGTGGGAGAAAAAACAGCCATCAAGTTTATAAAAGAATTTGGTTCGGTAGAAAACCTGTTACAAAATACCGATAAGCTGAAAGGCGCGATGAAAGAGAAAGTGGAAGCAGGTAAAGCGGATGCCATACAAAGCAAGCGGCTCGCCACCATTATTACGGATGTCCCCGTTAAAGAAAAGCCGGACGATTTGGAAATGAAAGAATGGAATAAGGATGCTCTCAGGGAATTATTTGCCGAACTTGAATTCAGGAGACTGGGAGAACAGATCGGATTAACAGAACCGGCAGCGGCTGCTCCTAAAGTAAAACCCGAAGTAAAAAAGAAATCTACCGGTGGTGCCCAGGGAAGTTTGTTTTTTACCAACGACCCTGAAATCAAAATTGCAAATTCGGCTGATGAAGAAACGGATACTCTTCCTACAGAGGAAAATCAGTCAGCCACAACTCATCAAACCATA
>JAHEZF010000273.1:2509-3235 GCA_023251215.1 Sphingobacteriales bacterium
GAAATTAATTGAACAACTCGAAAAACAAAAATCATTTTGTTTTGATACAGAGACCACCGGCCTTGATGTATTAACTGCCGAACTGGTTGGAATGAGTTTTTCAATAAAAGCACACACGGGTTTTTATATTCCTGTTCCGCCAGATCAGAAAAAGGCAAAAGAGATTGTAGCGGAGTTTAAGCCTGTTTTCGAAAATGAAAATATTGATAAGATCGGGCAGAATATGAAGTACGATATTTCTGTCCTCAGGCATTATGGCGTGGGAGTAAAGGGTTACCTGTTTGATACGATGATCGCGCACTTTCTTATCAGGCCCGAGATGCGCCACAACATGGATGTGCTTGCCGAAACCTATTTGAACTATGCACCGGTCTCCATCGAAACACTCATCGGAAAGAAAGGAAAGGAACAGGGAAACATGCGCGATGTACCTCTAGAACAAATTAAAGAGTACGCAGCCGAAGATGCCGACATCACCTTGCAACTGCACGACAAATTTTCACCCCAGTTAAAAAAGGTTGGCGTTCAAAAATTATTTGACGAAGTGGAAATGCCGCTCATCACCGTGTTAGCTGATATGGAAGCGGAAGGAATTACACTGGATAAGGAAGCGCTGCATGACCTCTCGAAAGTTTTGGAAAAAGATATTGTGAAAACGGAAAAGGAAATTCAGTATTTGGCGGGGCAAACATTTAATGTGTCGTCACCCAAACAAGTGGGCGAAAT
>JAHEZF010000274.1 GCA_023251215.1 Sphingobacteriales bacterium
GCTGTAGTCGGGTCAATCATTGCAGATACCTGGCTTACAGAATTTGCGGGAAATCCGCCTTGTTTTGCATGTTCACGAACCATTTCCTCGTTTGGAGCAATGTAAACACAATAGATTTTGTCTGTGGTTACATAACTGTTTATCCACTGGATATGCGAACCCATTTTGCTTAATACTCCACAGGAAGTTTGTGAAATAGCCTTCAATTGTGCGGCGGATAGTTTACCTGCACCGGGGATTTCTCTTTCAATAATATACTTAGGCATGATTGTAAATTTTAGTTATAAAAAAAATAAAAATTGCTAAAAGTAAATATAATCATTTGTTGAGATTAAAGGACTCCTCAATTCATGTCGTTAGTGGTTGGATTACTCACTTACCCTTGCTCAACACACAACGACGACGTGCTGCTTTTTACCGAACACATGAAACAGCAAAAGACTAAACAATGCGAATGTTATTCCGCTTTTTCCAAAAATTCTTTCAGCGATCTGCCAATGATGTCAGTCCATCCTTCTGTAAAATTTTCTTTTTTGAATTCAGGAACAGTGTCGACCGGGAAGCTCTCCAATCCCGCATGGGTTAATTTCAATCTTGTTTTACCTGTCCGTCCGTCAGGCGGGTTTTCTTCCGGGAACAATTCAAAGGTCACATAAGAAATGCCGGGATAACCATCATATTGCCAGCTATAAGTCAGTTTTTTGCCTGCAACTACCTCTGTCACTTTACAAAGATGCAGCCATTGTTTTTTTTCATCACCGCCATAGAATTGAAATTCAAATCCAACTTCCGGTTTGAATTCCGCCAGGTCAAAATACCATTTCTTCATCGCTGCTTTGTCAGAAATTGCTTTCCAGACTTTTTCAATAGAAGTGTTATATACCCGTTCTATTATAAATGCTGTATTAGTATTCATAAAATAAGTTTAATCATTGTGCTGATAAAGAAGCTTTTAATTTTTTATGGTAATAAATATAAGATACAACAAGAGGTATGATCCATATTAACATTAATATCCAACCACCTTGCGGACCAAAGAATGGTGTATTTACAGCAATTTGTGAATACACTGCGCCAACAAGATCGAAGGTTAATCCTGCATAAGCCCATTCTTTTATTCCCGGATAACCGGGAATAATTATGGCTATTACGCCTAATAGTTTGGCGATACCTATAAAACGGGTGAAATAATCAGGATAATGCAAATAACCAGACATAAACTTTGTTGCATCTGGGACAACAAGGGCATCCGGAATTGCTGAAAAGATTATAAGCCCCGCAAAAATGATCGTAGAAATCCAGTAGATAACATTTATTTTTTTCATTTTGCTGATTTTTATTGTCTACATTTTTTTACCAATTTATCCAAACGTTCAATACTCTGGCTCCAGCCTTCAATCATTCCTTTGACATTTACGTGCTGTTTGTGTTGCCCTTAGTCCCAAAAGTACAGAGCTTGTCGAAGTATCGGGATGCATGGCTTCACCAACAGCCGGATTAAGGGCTCCTCAATTCATGTCATGTCGTTGGTGGTTGGCTTACTCACTTACCCTTGCGCTACTCACAACGACGGTGTGTTGCTTTTTACCGAACAGCCGCAACGGCAAAAATAATAAACAGGTTGAACTTTTTTCAGCAATCGTTTGTATAAAATCTTCAGCGGAAGATTAACTTTGAGGTTTGCATGGGTTGGAGGAATTAAATTTACAACACAAATCCCGTTGATATGTCAAAACTTTTTTTGAAACCGGCCTTATTTCTAGTTCTCCTGGTATGCGGCGCTGCCATGGCAATATGGAATCATTCAACCGCAGATAATGAGTTAACACTTCCGCAGGGCTTTAAAGCGGAAACAGTAGTGGAATCGCTGGGCAGAAACCGGCATATAGTGGTGAACAGCAACGGTGACATTTATGTAAAATTAGAAAAGCTGAAAGATGGTAAAGGAATTGTCGTGTTGCGCAGCGACAAAGGAAAATATGATTTGATAAAAAGTTTTGGCAATTATACAGGCACCGGTATCGCAATTAAAAAAGGCTATCTCTACGCTACTTCAGATAATGAAGTGTTCCGTTATAAAATGCTGAACAATGAAGTGGCCGATCCAGATCACCCGGAAAAGATTGTAACAGGTTTGGTGAGTGGTAACCAGCATTCTTCCAAATCCATTGCATTGGATAATGCAGGTAATATTTATGTTACTATCGGCGCACCATCCAATGCCTGCCAGGAGCAGGACAGAACTCCAGGTTCACGGGGAAAGGATCCTTGCCCGATACTGGAAAAAGCAGGTGGCATCTGGCAATTTAAAGTTGATCAACTGAATCAATCTTATGAACAAGGCATTCGCTATTGTACCGGCATTCGAAATATTGTCGGCCTGGATTGGAACACAAAAGAAAATCAGCTTTATGCCATGCAACATGGCCGTGACCAGTTATCTCAGATTGATTCAAAAGATTACAACAATGAACAAAACGCTGAATTACCTTCCGAAGAATTTTTCCTGGTAAAGAAAGGAAGCGATTTTGGCTGGCCTTATTGTTATTACGATCATCTGCAAAAGAAAAAAGTATTAGGGCCAGAATACGGCGGTGATGGAAAACAACAGGGAAGATGTGCCGGTAAAGATCAACCCATCCTTGGTTTTCCTGGCCACTGGGCGCCCAACGCATTGTTATTTTATACGGGCAAAATGTTTCCGGTGAAATATCATAGCGGAGCTTTCATTGCTTTTCATGGAAGCTGGAACCGGGCTCCGTTAAAACAAGCGGGTTACTTTGTGGTTTTTGTCCCTATGAAAAATGGCAGGCCTTCCGGTAATTATGAAATTTTTGCCAATGGATTTATGGGCAAGGAATTTATTATGGGACCAAACCAGGCAAAGTATCGCCCCTGTGGCCTGGCACAGGGACCTGACGGAGCTTTATATGTTTCTGACGATCAGGTGGGGAAGATATGGAAGATTGTATATGGGAAATAACTAAGGTGATTTGTAAATAACTCCATCCTTCATCACCAGTTTTATTTTCCTGATATTTTTTATATCAACAGAAGGATCACCTTCTACAGCAACGATATCAGCAAATAACCCTTTTTTGATTCTGCCTATCTTGTCTGCATAACCAAATACATCTGCATTGATGGATGTGACAGATTTCAAAACATCAGTGGGCTTCATTCCATATTCCACCATCATTTCCATTTCTCTTGCATTATCAC
>JAHEZF010000050.1 GCA_023251215.1 Sphingobacteriales bacterium
AATCTTTTACCAGCATCTTTTTTATGGTCAGCAAGAATTGAATTGATTTCTTCCTGGTTCAGAAAAGTAAAAATTTTGATCCATTTTTCTCCGTCTTCATCACTTGCATTCAGCCAGAATTGGTAAAATTTATAGGGCGAAGTTCGTTTTGCATCCAGCCAGATATTGCCTTCTTCGGTTTTGCCGAATTTTGTTCCATCGGCTTTGGCTAATAGTTTACAGGTAAGGCCAAATGTTTCTACCCGGAGTTTTTTTCTTATTAATTCAGTGCCGGCGGTTATATTTCCCCATTGATCAGAACCACCCATTTGTATTTTGCAATTCTTATGCTGGTACAACCATAAAAAATCGTAAGCCTGCATTAAAATATAATTGAACTCGGTAAATGAAATATCCAGGTCCTGGGCAAGCCTGTCTTTTATAAATCCCTTGCTTAATAAATAACTTACGGTGAGGTATTTTCCAGCTTCACGTAAAAATTCAATCGTGGTAATTCCTTTGAACCAATCTGCATTATTAACCAGCAACGCAGCATTATCACTGTTTCCGAAATCAAGAAATTTTGATAATTGTTTTTTGATACAGGCCGCATTATAATTCACTTCATCCTCCGTTAATAATTTTCTTTCTTCTTTTTTTCCTGAAGGATCGCCGATTAAACCGGTAGCTCCGCCAACAAGAACAATCGGTTTATGTCCTGCCAATTGAAAATGTTTCAATATCATGATCTGTACCAGGCTTCCTGCGTGCAAAGAATCGGCAGTGGGGTCGAAGCCAATATATGCTGCGGTCATTTCTTTTGAAAGTTGTTCTTCAATGCCAGGCATAATATCCTGCAACATGGCTCTCCATCGTAGTTCTTCTATAAAGTTCATCGTCTTAATCAATGGGTTGGCGCAAAAGTAAGGCAGAAAGCTATTAGCATAGGCCTGATGCAATATTTTTCTAAATTGTTCGTTTTCAGTAGATAGCCTTTTTCCCCACCATACTATGTTTTTTGGGGGTTAAAGATTAGTTTTACACGCAGCACGACCCTTTGAAACACTGTCTTATTCAATTGCTTATTGAAAATTATCCGAATGAAACCAATAAGAGTATACCTGACCCTGCTGATTACTATTTTCTTTCTTAATGCTACTGCACAGTTCAGAAAGTATTCCAATGAATTTTTAAATATCGGAGCCGGCGCCCGTGGATTAGCTATGGGCAGCGCCCAGGTAGCATCGGTTACTGATGGTACTGCAGGTTACTGGAATCCTGCCGGCCTTGTAAGCATTAAAGATCATCCACAATTAAACCTGATGCATGCGGAATATTTTGCAGGTATCGGCAAGTATGATTACGCCAGCATTGCATTTCCTGCAGCAAATAACAAGAGAACCGTTGGCATTACAGGTTTAAGGTTTGCCGTAGATGATATTATGAATACGCTGTTTCTTGTTGAACCCGATGGCTCCATCAACTATAACAACATCCAGGCTTTTTCTTCTGCTGATTATGCATTCCTGTTTTCTTTTGCACAAAAATTAAAAGAAAGTACTGATAAGAATGTTCATTTTGGATTGAATGCAAAAGTTATTCATCGCAATGTGGGCAAGTTTGCCAAAGCCTGGGGTTTTGGTTTGGATGCCGGTCTGCAGATCATACATAACAATTGGAAGTTTGGAGTAACCGGCCGTGATATTACCAGCACATTCAATGCCTGGTCATTTAATTTTAGCGAGAAAGAAAAAGAAGTTTTATACCTCACCAATAATGAAATTCCGGTAAAGTCAACCGAATTAACTGCGCCCCGGTTAGTGTTGGGTATAGCCCGTAATTTTAAGTTAGGAAAAAAATCAAGCCTGCTGGCCGAGGCTAATCTTGATTTGACGTTTGATGGGCAGCGCAATACATTAATCAGCGCCGAACCGGTTAGTGCCGATCCAAAACTGGGACTTGAACTTAATGTAAACAATGTTTTTTTTCTGAGAGCAGGAATCAATAACTTTCAGAGAGCATTGGCTGATGGCGACACAGTGAACCAGAAAAAAGTATGGATCTATCAGCCCAGCGCAGGTGCCGGGTTTCATATATCCAACGTAACAATTGATTACGCTTTTACAAATCTTGCTAACCAATCGAACCCATTGTTCACCCATGTTTTTTCTTTGCGGTTGAACCTGGTGAACGATAAAAAGAAAAATGATTGATCCGTACATATTTTAATAAACGCTTATCATGAAAAGAATTATACTCCTGTTGCTGATTTTTACAAACCTGTATGCCCAATCGCAGGTTTATAATAATGAGTGGATAAATTACAGCCAAACCTATTATAAGTTCAAAATAAGAGCAAACACTACCAGCCTGCATCATATTGCACAGCCGGTTCTTGCAGCAAATGGTTTAGGTAATGTTCCCGCTGAACAATTTCAATTATGGAGAGATGGTCAGCAAGTACCTATTTATACTTCTGTTCAGACAGGGTTGATGGGTAGCAGCGATTATATTGAGTTTTGGGGTGAAGATAATGATGGCAAGATGGATAATGCCTTATATCGCCAGGCAGATTTTCAATTAAACGACCATTCCAGTTTGCTGACTGATTCAGCCGTTTATTTTCTTACTTCAAATCCATCGGGTGCCAACCTGAGATTAGTACCCACTGTTAATAATGTAGCAGGCAATTCACTTCCGGTTGAACCGTATTTTATTCATACTGTAGGAAGATATTTTAAGGATAAAATAAATCCTGGTTATGCAGCAGTGGTTGGGGAATACGTATATGCTTCGGATTATGACCCGGGAGAAGGCTGGACCTCTCTTGACATAAATCCCGGTTTTACTTATACCACATCTTTTTTGAATCTGAATATTTATACCGGGCCGGCCCCACAGCCAGTCTTTAAAATCAATGCTACAGGAAATGCAATAAATCCAAGAAATTTTTTGGTCAGGATAAATGGTGATTCGATCGCCAGGATAATTATGGATTATTTTGACTATGTAAAAGCTGTTGTCCCGGTAAATTTATCACTGATCAGCGGAGGTACCGCCAATATCTCTGTTCTCAATCAAGCAGGAGATCCTACCGACAGGATGGCGATGGCCCAGATTGAACTTGTTTATCCGCATCAATTCAATTTTGAAAGTGCCCGGAGATTTTATTTTGAATTGCCGGCAAATGCCAATGGCAACTACCTGGAAATTTCCAATTTTAATTACAATGGAGTGGCACCTGTATTGTTTGATATTACAAATGGTAAAAGATATATTGGCGACATTACAAATCCCTCATTGATAAAATTTGCATTATTGCCATCAGCAGTTAACCGTAAACTGGTGTTACTAGCCATTGATCCCGGTAATGTGGATAATGTTTCCAGTCTTCAACAGAGAAATTTTGTGAATTTTTCTCAGGCTGCCAACCAGGGCAATTACCTGATCATTTCAAATCCGCTATTAACCGCCGGAGCAAATGGTAGCAACCCGGTTGAAGATTTCAGGGCTTACCGTAGTTCTTCAGCAGGGGGATCCTATAATGCAAAAATTTATATGATTGATGAACTGGTTGACCAGTTTGCATTTGGCATAAGAAAACATCCTTTATCCATCCGCAATTTTTTATGGTGGGCAAGGGCCAATTTTACTTCACCTGTTAAAGATGTATTTTTAATAGGGAAGGGTGTTACATATAATCAATACAGGTTACAGGAAGGTACTTCCGATATAGAACAACTTTGTCTTGTACCTACCTTCGGACAACCGGCGTCAGATAATTTGCTTTCGGCTAATCCGGGTACTGCACTTCCACTTACACCCATTGGCCGGCTTTCTGTTATAACACCGGGTGAGTTGGCTGACTATCTTGTCAAAGTAATTCAATATGAGCAGGCGCAGGCCTCCACATCACCATTCATACAGGATAAAGCATGGATGAAAAATGTAGTGCATGTGGTAGGCGCCAGCGATCCTGGACTTCAGTATATTCTTGATACATACATGACAAGCTACAAGAATATTATTCAGGATACTTTGTACGGAGGATATGTGAGTACATTCAGTAAAACTTCGGCCGAAGCTGTGCAGCAGGCTAATGCTGCCCGGATAGCTGCTTTGTTCCAGGAAGGGATCGGTCTTATAACATATTATGGACACTCGTCTGCCACCACGCTGGAGTTTAACCTGGATAACCCAGATAACTACAATAATACGGGCAAGTATCCGGTTATGATCACGTTGGGATGTAATGCAGGTAATTTTTACAATTACAACCCCATCAGGTTTATTGCAAAAGAAACCCTTTCTGAAAAATATGTTCTGGCTCCGCAAAAAGGTACTATTGCGTTCATCGCCAGTACGCATTTTGGCATAGTTCACTATCTGGATGTTCTTAACAGCAGGACTTATACTGCTATGGCTACAACGAAGTATGGAAAGACGCTGGGTGAAATAATGGTTGAAACTATTACCCAGGTATTTAACCTGACCACTCAAAACGATTTTTATGCAAGATTTCATAACGAACAGACAACCATTCACGGAGACCCTGCTCTGAAAATGAACAGCTTTACCAAGCCAGATTATGTTATCGAGGATCCGCTGGTTAAAGTAACCCCTCCTTTCATTTCAGTAGCGGAAACACAATTTAGGGTGGACGCTAAATTCATGAATATCGGGAAAGCAACGAATAATAATATTGTAGTAGAGCTTAAAAGAACTTATCCCAATCTGACTACCGAAGTTATAAGACGGGATACGATCCCGGGCATACGGTTTATTGATTCATTAACTTATACTTTACCAATTATTGCAACAAGAGATAAAGGCCTGAACAAAATAACTATTACCCTTGATGCAGATAATACGGTTGATGAATTATACGAGAGCAATAATTCTGTGACAAAGGATGTTTTTATATTTGAAGATGAGGCAAGACCTGTTTATCCCTACAATTATGCAATTGTAAACAGGCAGGGTATTAAACTCCTCGCCTCCACCGCCAATCCTTTCAGTCTTTCCAAGCAATACAAAATGGAATTGGATACCACAGAATTTTTTAATTCTCCGTTTAAAGTAACAACTACAATTACCTCAACGGGTGGATTACTCGAATTTTCACCGGGTATCAGCTTTACTGACAGTACTGTTTATTACTGGCGGGTGGCTCCTGTTCCTGTATCTGGCCAGCCAGTATGGAACATGGCTTCTTTTGTTTATTTATCCAGCAGTGATTTTGGTTTTAGTCAATCTCATATATTTCAGCATTTCAAATCTTCATTAGAAAGAATGAAATTGGATTCGGCAACCCGGAGATGGATATATACAGATATTAACACCAATCTTTTTATCCGCAATGGTGTGTTTCCTACAGCTTGCGGTGCGGCAGCATGTCTTTCAATAGCCGTTAACGGAGATCCATATATACGAAGTGTATGTGGTGTTTCGGGTATTATCTTTAATGTTTTTGACCCGATAACCATGAAGCCCTGGGTCAACACTCCGTACCCCGGCATGAGCCAATATGGTAGTGATCTTATGTGTGGTACATATCCCTCCACAAGGCAATATAATTTCCAGTATAATATTCTTGATACCAATAAACGCAGAAAGATTGTTGAATTTCTCGATCTGGTCCCTGACGGGCATTATGTGGTGGTAAGAAATATTTCAGGTACCGGTGTGTCTTCCAATACTTATGCAAGCGACTGGAAAGGCGATACCAGTTACCTCGGTTCTGGTAATTCCATGTATCACAGGATGTTTGCACAGGGATTTACTGATATTGATTCGTTTTACAAGCCAAGAGCTTTTGCTTTTGTATATAGAAAGAACAGGAGAACTACATTTATACCCCGTTCTGTTTTTACCCAGGACATTGGTGACAATCTCACTTTATCTGTGGAATGCCCTTCATCCGATACACTTGGTTTTATGAATTCGGTAAAATTTGGACCGGCAAAAGCATGGAAGCAAGTCAAGTGGAGTGGCAGCGGAGAGGTTACACCTGGAGATATACCTACTTTAGATGTAATCGGTATCACAAACAGCGGGGCAGAAACAACCCTGTTCAGTAATCTGAATACTGGTCAGCAGGACTTTAATATATCTTCAATTGATGCCAGTTTCTATCGTTATGTAAAACTCAGATTAAGAACCCAGGACTCCATCCATTTCACACCATACCAGTTGCGATACTGGCTGGTAACCTATGATCCTGTTCCGGAAGGCGCCATTGCCCCGAATATTTATCTGAAAACAAAGGATACTGTTGAAGTGGGAGAACCGATTGACTTTAAAGTAGCTTTTAAAAACATCAGTGATGCTGCTTTTGACAGTTTAAAAGTGAAAATGGTGATTACCGACCGGAATAATGTTCCCCATATCATACCTATACCACGGCGAAGACCATTGCCCGTCAACGATACTTTGCACCTCGCATCGTTAATCAGCACGGGAACTCTTTCCGGCATCAATACCATGTATGTGGAAGCTAATCCGGATAATGACCAGCCGGAACAATATCATTTCAACAATTTTGCTTACAGGAATTTTTATGTAAAACCAGATAGCCTTAACCCATTGCTTGATGTTACATTCGATGGTGTACATATATTGAACAGAGATATTGTTTCTTCCAAACCGGATATCATTGTAAAATTGAAGGACGAAGCCAAATGGGCAATACTGGATGATACCAGTCTTCTTACCCTTAAAGTAAAATTCCCGAACGGGACCATAAAACGATATTTCTTCAGTAATGACACATTGCGGTTTACCCCCGCAGGCCAGGCGCCCAATCCTGATAATACGGCTACTATTAATTTCAAACCTTATTTCCCGGTTGACGGAGAATATGAACTTATTGTAACAGGTAAGGATAAGAGCAACAACGCTGCTGGTAATATTGAATATCGTGTAGCTTTCCAGGTTATCAACAAACCAATGATCTCGAACATGCTGAACTATCCGAATCCATTTACTTCCTCAACCGCTTTCGTATTTACTATAACAGGAACTGAGGTACCGCAAAATATCAAGATCGAGATCATGACCATTACAGGTAAAATTGTAAGAGAGATTACGAAGAATGAATTGGGTCCGCTGCATATTGGCCGAAACATTACTGAATTCAAATGGGACGGTACCGATCAGTATGGACAAAAACTGGGCAATGGCATTTACCTGTACCGGATGGTTACCAACCTGAATGGTAAGAACCTTGACAAATACAAAGCGGAAAATGACAATACGGACAAGTATTTTAACAAGGGCTACGGGAAAATGGTGCTGATAAGATAAAAAAGTAAATTCCAAATAGCAAGTAACAAATGAATCCCGGTATTTTATCGGGATTTTTTTGTTTCGGTTCCCGTAAGCTGAACTAAATGTTGAAGTATTGGTTTTACAGGCCAGGTCAATACTAAAAATCTATAACGGAAGTTGAATCTTTCTGCATAGGAATACTTTGATGAAAAGTGGTATTTAAGAAAGTGCTGAAAAAATTTACGTTAGTCATACTATCTTTAAACAATGAATAATCTCTGCCCGGCAAACAGATTGACATAATATTTGAAAAAGCATATTTAGTATAACTGCCTGCGAAATACCTGAATCCATGATCACTTAATATGGCGATAACAGGCGGGCTGGCAGAATTTAATAATATATGATCCACCAATTGAATGATCTTTTTGTTGGTGTATTTCAGGTAGGAAAGATAAGCCGATGTGTCACTGAGCGCCATTTTCTTCAATTCTTCAAATGACCGGGCAACTCCGTTTTCGTCAAAATAATAAGGATGGTGAGGCATCATTAAATGAGTGTAAATGACTTTAGGGCCATTTGTCTTTACTGCTGGGATTTTCATCGTCAGCGTAAATAATTTCTCATTTTCTTTATGTGTTGCGTATAAAGACTTCTTTAAATACCATTTCAGGTTTAGTTTGGTAGCCACATTTAGCAGTACATCTTTTTCAAGTCGGGATATAAAAGTATTTCCATTGATCAGCTTTGCATTAGCCGGAACAAAAGACCCGCCTGTCAGTGAAGCCTGCCCGGCCACTTTAAAAATGGAGTAATTGAAAACGGTATAGCCATTTGCCTGCAGGAATGACATCAGCCTGTTATTATTGATGCGTGTGAATGCATAGATATGCCCCTTTTGCCGCATATTCCTTGCTTCTGTTGAATCAAGGTATTCCATGTTCAATAAGGATGCAACGGATGAAGGAGAAGAATCATAATTGCTGTTGCTGTTAGGGATCGTCCTGAATCCTCTCAAGGCAAGGCTATCTGTGAAAGGGCTATTATTGTAAAATAAAATATTTTTTAGTTGGTCAGATCCGGCGTATCCATCCAGCATTATGATATAGATATCAGGTTTTGAGCAGGTATTGCAGGCATTATTAGTTGCAGACAACCGGCTAAGTGTTAATTTTTTTTTATTGGTAATTGATTGCACTACTAATGAATATAGGTCAATCAGGATCAGCGCCAGGAAAAGAATATTGAGGTATTGAGTGAGCCGGGAAAATTGTTTCCTTCTTTTCAGGATAAAAAATAAAATGACCGTTAATACCAGGAATGCACCGACCACAAAAGAATATTTGGCAAAAACAGAATTTCCTGCATATTCTTTTATGCGATCATGGATAGAGCCAAAGAAAAAATGAAAGAACATGACAAATGCAGCCATCAGAGCTGCGGGATGTAATCTTTTTGAGAAAAAATAAAAAATTCCTGTAAGGACCAACGAACTGATAATATAAGTTCCTGTTAGTAACAAAGCACTTTTCACTGAAACAAAGTAAAAATTCTCAGTAAAGCCATGAAAAACAAAAAACACCGGGAATAAAAAAAGAAAAAAAGGGTATTGAATTTTTTTGGAGAGCATAATCATCTGATGTTTAATTTATCAGTAACTCTTTTTAATGCCGGCAAACTTAAAATATAGATGAAAGGCATGGTAGCTAAAAAGAAACGGTTGTGCCAGTCGTCGCAGCTTAACAAAACAGTTCCCCAGGTAACAAGAATAAATGAAAAACAATAGAGCAATAGGTTTCGGTTTTTTTGCCACCAGCTTTTCAGGCTAAATATCACAAGCAGATAAACGGGAAAAAAGTAAAGACCAAGATATAAGTTGTGGCCAGAACTATAATATGACCTGAACAATCCGAAAAACGCTTTGGTTCGCAGCCATGACAAGCGGGCAAATTGCCCGGGGTGGTGAATTACATAATTGAAGATACCCCAGATTGAATTAGCTTCAACAGATGTTTGGTTAGCATTATTTGCCAGTG
>JAHEZF010000051.1 GCA_023251215.1 Sphingobacteriales bacterium
CCGTATTCAACGGCACGGATTTGCCGATGCTTACACATAGAACGCTCCGCGTAGGAAAATATACTGTAAAAAATGAGGAAGGTGAAATCTTGGTAGAAGTATTGAGGGTAGTCAAACCCTGACGCAGAGATGTTCGTATAGATGAGGATAACTCATTTTACATTTCTTAATCTACCTTTGGATACGCAAAAAATTATATGCCCGGTACTTCATGAATGGATTCAGTTCATTACATCTTTTTGACAGGCATTATATCCGAACCCAAACAGAATGCGACGATTGATAAATAGTAAGTGAAATGACTTTTTTGTCACAGTCCTGGTCAGAAAGAATCCGTAACTTTTCAGAAATTATATCTTATGCGAAAGCTCATTGTCTGTTTGATTTTTGTTATTCCTGTATTTTCTTATGGCCAATTTCATCTGGGCATTGGTCTGAAAGCTGGTGTTAATTTTGCCAATGTAAGCAATGCTTCATCAATTAATAGCAGCAATTCCAGCGGCTTTATGGTGGGTGGTTTCATAGGATCTCATAAAAAACTGATCGGCTTCCATACCGAACTGATTTTTTCCCGGCAGGGTTATGATTATAAAACCAATACCAATTCAGGCACGGTAAAACTCGACTACATTATATTGCCCCAATTGATTGCCCTGAACTTTGGTAAATACCTTTCCATCCAGGGTGGCGGCCAGCTGGCGTTTTTGCTGAATGCCAAAGTGGACAGCGCTACAGGAAACAGTAACCCCTATGGCGACATCATGAATTTTTATAACCGCTTTGACTATGGCTTTGCACTTGGCGCTGAAATATGCCCGGCAAAAGGATTGATAGTAGGAGCCCGGTATAATAAAAGTCTTCATGACCTGTACAAGTCGGTAACATTTAACGGAAGTCAAATCTCGTTTGCCCGCCCCGATCTGCAGAGTAATGTGGTGCAATTATATGCAGGCTGGAGGCTTGGAAAATAATTTTAAACTTTTGCTATAATGATGATGGACAGTATCAATGGAGAAACATTGTTGTTTACTTTTGGGAAAGAATAAATACCGCTGATAATAAATCAAACAGGTCATCCCGTTTTAAATGCAGGATGACCTGGTCTGTTTAGACAGAAGCAGTTTACATCAATGATGCTTCCATTGTAATATTCGTATTCAGCGATTTGCTGATGGGACAATTTGCCCTTGCTTCCTCTGCACATTCAGCAAATTTATCCGGCTTCATCCTTGGTACCTTAGCTTTTACTTCCAGGTGGCTTTCAGTAATGGCGCCATCTTCCAGTGTAATGGTGCAGGTGGTTTCGATTTTCCTGGGAGTAAACCCGGCAGCACCTAAAACAAAACTAAGCTTCATGGAAAAGCAGCTTGAATGTGCCGCAGCTACCAGTTCTTCAGGGTTAGTAAATATTCCGTCTTCAAAACGGCTTTTAAAATCATATTTTTTATTCTTTAAAACACCGGATTGGGTTGTTACTTTACCCATTCCTTCTTTACCGGTGCCTTTCCAATTAGCGGTTGCTGTTCTTTTCATGATTAAAAGTTTTGCTCCCTTTCCCGCCTGCCAGCTGGCAGGCCTGAAAGAGGTGTTAGAAATTATGTTTGGTTTTGTTCCTCTCCATTGGATCCTTCGGACAGTTCGGCCAGTCGTTTTTCAGGGTCATTGTATTCAATGATAAAATTATTCTTTCCTTCACCGATAATTATTTTAAGAAATTTTTGCTGCACTAATTCAAGAAGCGACAGGAAAAGAAAAATAGCATGCACCCTGTTTTCGCAGTTTTCAAATATTTTTTCAAACGACAAGATTCTTTGTTCTCTCGCCTGCGATAGCATATGGTCCCGGCTGCCTTCCATAGTATAATTATACGGTACTATGGTATGAACAGGTTTATTAATGCGGTCAGAATATTTGTGCATGGCCCGCTCAAAGGCCCGCATAAGTTTGAATAAAGTGATATTCTGTATCTCAGTTCCTTCGCCGGCCTCCTCGCCTATCCGGGATAATTCCCGCTGGATGTTTCCTCTTTTAACCATCAGCATCCGCAGCGCTTCCATTTCCGCCATTTGTGCTGAAGCTTCTTTGAATTTTTTGTATTCGAGTATTTTGCTGATGAGTTCCTGGCGGGGATCAATCTCATTTCCTTCTGCATCCAGTTCTTTGCGGGGCAGCAGCATTTTGGCTTTTATACGCATCAGCGTAGAAATAAATAATATAAACTCACTGCTTAACTCAATGTTCAGCTCTTCGCCTTTATGAATATATTCCAGAAAATCATTTATGATTTTAGTTATAGGAATATTGTAAATATCCAGTTCGTCTCTTTCAATAAAAAATAACAGCAGGTCAAAGGGCCCTTCAAATTGGGGAAGCTTTATCTGGTAGGATGTATTGCTCACCATATTGAAAAATTATAAAAGCTCTGTTGCAGAAATAATTCTGTAACAGGGCTCAAAAATAAGGGAAATATGTTTCTGAACCACCTGCAGTCCAGCGTTGAAACAATGCTTTTATTTTTTCAAAGCATCTCTTATCTCCATAAGCAGTTTGTCGGTTGAAGAAGGTTCTGCAGGTGCAGGCTGAGTTTCTTCCTTTTTTTTCTTACTGGAGTTCATTCCTTTTATCAGTATAAAAAGAGAAAAAACAATCAGGAGGAAATTAATGATGGCCTGGATAAAAGCCCCGTATTGGATGACGACGCCATTCACATTGGTAGACAGTGATTCAAAGCTTTGGCCGATAAAAGAACCAAGTATCGGCATCAATATTTTATCAGTTAGAGCAGTGATAATAACGCCAAATGCCCCGCCTATAATAACGGCAACGACGAGGTCCATCACATTGCCTTTTGTTGCAAACTCTTTGAATTCTTTGAGCATACCCATTTGTTTTTATTTTTTTGGTGAATGAATCGGAAACAATATAGGTTATTCTTTCTTTAGCCCAGGGTACTGCATATCAAGACCTTTCAGCAAATCACATAAATGTGAAGCGATGAAGTATTCTTTGTACCAGTTTTGGTCAGAGGGTACAATGGTCCAGGTAGCATTATTACAATTCTCAAAACACTCTTCGTACATATGCATATAAATATTCCAAAGTTTTGCTTCTTCAAAATCATTTTCATTATACTTCCACATTTTTGCCGGGTCTTTCATTCTTTCCGCAAGCCGGTCATGCTGTTCTTCGGGAGAAATATGGAGATAAAATTTTAAGATATGAGTATTATTGTGTTCCTGCAGCAATTCTTCAAAATGATTAATTGCTTTCATTCTTTTTTTGGCCGTTTCATCATCGCACCATTTGTGAACTCTTGTTACTAAAATATCTTCATAATGCGACCGGTTGAACAATTGAATCATTCCTTTTGCCGGTGCATGCTCATGAACCCGCCATAAAAAATCATGAGAAAGTTCTTCAGGTGCAGGCGCTTTAAATGATTTTACAGTAACTCCCTGCGGATTCAGCTTGCCAAACACATTCCGTATTACTCCATCTTTTCCGCTGCCATCCATCCCTTGTATCACTACCAGAACCGAATGCTTGTTTTCAGCATAAAGGAGATTCTGCAACGCATCCAGTTTGTTCAGTATCTCTTCTGTTTTTGCTTTGATTTCTTTTTTGTCCAGATCTTTCGGGGCTCTTGTACTGATATCAGCCAGTTTAATTTCTGCCATACATATAAGTTAACATACAATATTAAAATATTTTATTCTCATCTGCACCGCATTCTGCACCTTTGCACCCGTAATGAAAACAAATCATGTATTGATCAAATGGGGATTATTTATACTGTTATCATTTATCTGGGGCAGCAGTTTTCTGCTTATGCTTATCGGGCTGGAACAGCTTAATGCCTGGCAGGTGGCAGCACTCAGGCTTTTTTCAGCCGGCATCATTATGTTTCCTTTTGTTTGGTCTGTTCTCAAAAAAATTCCAAATGAAAAAATCGTTTATATCATCCTGACGGGACTGTTGGGTAGTTTTTTCCCTGCCTTTCTTTTTTGCCTTGCCGAGACCCGCCTTGACAGCTCCTTTACCGGTACGCTGAATTCCCTCACTCCTATTTTTGTAATCCTGGTCGGTATATTTTTTTTCAATTTAAAAGTAAAATGGCAACAGGTGATCGGTATCCTCATCAGTTTCGCCGGGAGCATTTGCCTTTTCATGGCCAAAAGCGGGAAGACTGGCGACCTGCTATATGTCGGTTTTATTATACTGGGAACATTTTTTTATGGATTAAATGTAAATATGATTGGCAAAAAGCTCCAAAAAATCCCATCCTTTGATATCGGCGTATTGGCCTTTTCATTTTTATCAATCCCTTCATTAATTATATTATTGGCATTGGGTACCCATCATCTCAATTTTAATGACTGGCATGTTATTTATTCAGTCGGCGCCAGCGTTGTATTGGGTATCCTGGGCACTACGGTTGCTTCAGTATTGTTTTATGTATTGCTCAAAAAAGCCGGGGGTGTTTTTGCCAGCACCGTTACTTACGGAATACCTTTTATTGCCATTTTCTGGGGTTGGATATATCACGAAAAAATTACAGTAGCAGTTATTCTTAGCCTACTGATTATTTTGGCGGGCATCTTTATCACCAATGCAAATGAAAAACCCATCAGGTGGCTGACGGGTCTGATAAAAAAAGATAAGACAGAAAATAATACTACACTGCCATAATTTCTTTTTCTTTCGAAGCCAGGTGTTTTTCAACAACAGATATAAATTTATCTGTTACCTGCTGTACATCGGATTCCGCATCTTTGGCTGCATCCTCACTTAACCCGGTTTTCTGAAGTCTTTTAATATGCTCAATGGCATCACGCCGGATATTCCGGATAGCCACCCTTGAGTGTTCACCTTCTCCCTGGCATTTCTTTACCAATTCTTTTCTTCTTTCTTCAGTCAGTGGCGGAAGAAAAAGCCTGATGAGGTTACCATCGTTTTGTGGATTAATGCCAATATTGGCAGCTAAAATGGCTTTTTCAATTGGCTGCAGCATATTTTTTTCCCAGGGTTGTATGCTTAATGTACGGGCATCCATTACACTTACATTGGCAACCTGATTAATCGGCAGTGGTGAACCGTAATAATCAACTATTATTCCATCCAGCATTTGGGGGTTGGCTTTTCCTGCTCTTATTTTTATCAATTCAGCTTCCAGGTGATTGATCGCTTTTTTCATGTGATCTTCAGCTGTAGCAACAATTGATGGAATACTTTCTGGCATAAATTTTTTTTAGAAAATTATCCAACATCCCGATTACTATCGGGATTAATGCTGTTGGAAAGCAAAGCTAATAAAACAGGTGATTTTTCCAAATGAGGTATACAATAAAAAGTCTTTGCTTCTGAATATCGGGCAGGTTTATTTTTTTAGTTCTGATCTGCTATTGCAGTTTCCTGCTTTAAGGTTACCACTTTCGATGTGGTTTTTAGTTCAGTAGTACCGTTGATGCGTTTGGCAATAACCATTCTGCGACGGCGGGGCTGGCGGTAATACAATAATCCAAATCCGGCAAATGCGAGAGTAAGCATGATCAACAACAGGTAATTAGGGCCTAATGAGCGGCCAAACCATGCCAGCAATATAAAGCCGATATTAATTCCTATACAAGTTAAAGTTACCCCCACATGACCTAATCCTCTTTCGAGCAGAAGGTGATGCACATGGTTGCGGTCGGGAGTAAAAGGCGACTTGCCATTAGCAATGCGGATACTGAAAACACGAAGTGTATCCAGCAGTGGGACAATCAGAATAGCGAAACCAATAACAACGGCTGATTGAACCGGGACGGCTACCAGCGGGGCATTGGCAACATTAATAAATTTTATAACCAGGATCGAATTCACTAAGCCAATCATTAAGGAACCCGAATCCCCCATAAATATTTTAGCGGGATGATGATTGAAAATTATGAATGCTACCAGGCTACCAGCAAGTGAAAATGCAAGTAATGTGTACGCTTGCTGGCCAACGATAAAAAAATAAATTCCCAAAATTGTCATTGTAAGAATACCAAGGCTGGTGGCAAGACCATCTATACCATCAATAAGATTAAAAGAATTGATAACGACGATAATGGTTAGATAAGATAAAGCAAGCCCAAAAGCTTCCGGCACTTCGTTGAACCCTAATAATCCATACATACTGTCTAACCGGATGCCGCCAAGATGAATAAGGATGGAAGCCGCAATAACCTGCCCCACAAATTTCTTACTGGCTGATAATACCATCAGGTCGTCTTTTAAACCCAGAAAGAAAATAACGAGGGCTGCGGCAAAAAAATATTGAAACTCGGGATTCAGGTAACCCTGAATAGAGAGAAGCGAGGCCAGCAAAAAGCCACCAAAAATAGCCACACCGCCAAGTGATGCCACCGGCCGGGTATGTACTTTTCTTTCATCGGGAATATCATACAACTTTTTCTGTTCAGCAATTTGTAAGATTACGGGTATAGCCAAAAAAGTGATTATGAATGAAACCGAAGCTGTTAATAACACATCAAGCATAAGCCAGATTGATTGGTATTATGATACAAAAATAGGTCTAGTTTTTTCTTACACCTACTTTTTTTAATGTTTTCCAGTCATTAATTTTTTAACCCACAGGATAACTTGAATTTATTGACGGATGGTTGAACTGTTGGATTTTATATCCAAAAAGATTGCACTTTTGCAGTGCTTCCGGGATTTGAACCGGCAAGATACAAAAAGTTTAAAAAGAAGCAATTTTATTATGACAGAACTTACTTCTATTGCTGCACAAATAAGACGTGATATAGTAAGAATGGTGCATGGCGCCAGCAGTGGTCACCCCGGAGGTTCATTGGGTTGTACAGATTTTTTTACCGCCCTTTTCTTTAAAATAATGAATCATAATCCTGCATTTGAAATGAATGGTACGAATGAGGACATATTTATTCTTTCAAATGGTCATATATCGCCGGTATTTTATTCTACCCTTGCCCGTTGCGGATATTTTGATATTAAAGAATTGTCCAGCTTTCGAAAGATAAATTCCCGCCTCCAGGGTCACCCTGCAACTCATGAACATTTACCGGGTGTACGCATAGCCACCGGCTCCTTGGGTCAGGGCATGAGTGTGGCTATTGGCGCTGCACTGACCAAGAAATTAAACGGCGAAAAAAATCTTGTGTATTCCCTACATGGTGATGGTGAATTGGATGAAGGACAAGTATGGGAGGCAATCATGTTTGCGGTGCATCATAAAGTAGATAATCTAATTTCAACTGTTGACTGGAACCACCAGCAGATAGATGGAACTACAGAACATATAATGGATCATGGAGATCTAAGACGAAAATTTGAAGCCTTTGGATGGATTACTCTTGAAATGAATGGAAACGATATGAGCCAGGTAGTGGAAACATTGAATGCGGCAAAATCCCTCACTGGCCAGGGAAAACCAGTAGCTATAATGATGCATACTATTATGGGCAAAGGAGTTGACTTTATGGAAAATGATCACAACTGGCATGGCGTGGCTCCCAATGATGAACAATTAGCAAAAGCATTGGCGCAATTACCGGAAACGCTTGGAGATTATTGAAGCCCCCTGTCCCCCGAAGGGGAACTTGAGTTTGAACATTCATTTTTTTTAGACAAGTATTTATTAGAAGATAAAAATAATCTTACCCCAAAAATTACTCCCATAATTAAGATCTGTTGCGGCATCTAGTAATAATTAAATGAAATTACCCCGCTAAAGAAAGTTAGAATAAGTATAAGTATTTTTGATCTGAGTTCCCCCTTCGGGGGACAGGGGGCTTACTCACTTCTTAATGAAAATTCCTGTACAGCCGCTTTTCTTGAAGGCAACCATGAAGCAATCAATGCAATTACAAAAACAGTAGCCCCAATCAGAAAAAAATCAATCAGCCTGAGTTTTACCGGAAAATAATCAATCAGGAAAGAACCGCCTTGTAGGGGTATTAAATGAAAATTGATCTGCAGCCACGCAATCAGCAAGGCCAGCAACATACCTGCGCCGCCACCAATTATTGCCAATAGCAATCCCTCGCTTAAAAATATTTTTTGTATAAAATTCCGGTTGCCTCCCAAAGCATGAAGCACACTGATGTCTTTTTGTTTTTCCAGCACCAGCATGGTTAAAGACCCCACCATATTAAAAGCAGCCACCACCAGTATCAGGCAAAGAACAGCATAAATCACCCATCGTTCCAGGTTCATTACAGAATACAGGCTCCTGTTCTGTTCGTATTTGTTCAGAACTGAATAATTGCCGGAAAAAATCTTCTGCACTTCTTTCTTTATCTCATTGGATCTTGAGGGATCATTTAAAGCGATCTCAATCCCGCTATAATCGGCAGCACCATACTTCAATGCTTTTTTTACAAAGTCAATATTGGTGACGCCATATTTATTATCAAAATCCTGCTGTATCATAAAAGCGGCAGCCGTGCGGATGGTATCATTGCTGATGTCTTCCAGCAGGTTGATCTGGTCTGTATTGCTTTTTCTTGGTAAATAAATTTTCAGAGTAAAAATATTTTTATCTGCCTGTATACCTAATGCTCCTTCCACACCTGCTCCCAGGATAAGTTTTGGAATGTTTTCATTCCCCAGATCATACTCTCCATTCACCAGGTGGCTGGCCACCCCGGTCACATACCGGTAATTTTCATCAACACCTTTCAAATAAACCACGGACTGGTATTCCCCGTTTTGCAGTAATGCTTTTTCTTCTGCTACCAATGAGAAATTTTTGATCCCGCTGATGCCTTTTAATCTTTGCAATTGGTCCGGAGATATAGTAATGATCTTTCCGGATATTGGGGAAACCTTAATATCCGTATAAAAAGAAGAATAGAGTGATTTGACCAGCCCTTCAAAACCATTAAATACACTCAATACAAGAATAAGCGCCGTGGTTCCAATACAAATGGCGGCAATGCTTATCCATGCAATGATGTTGATGGCATTGGTAGATTTTTTTGCTTTGAAATATCTCCAGGCGAAAAAGAAATTTAAACCCCCTGTCCCCCTGAAGGGGGAACTTAGTTTCATCATACATTAATATTTTGAATAAAAAACCAATATGAAGTATGAAATTAACTGCTTTAATAATTTTTTACTCCCCTTTAGGGGATGGGGGGTTCATTTTTTTAAACAACTCTTCCATTTTAAAAACCTGGTCCAGTGTATCATCCCGGAAGAATTTTAATACCTGTATGCTGCGTAACTGGTGCCTCACTTTTG
>JAHEZF010000275.1 GCA_023251215.1 Sphingobacteriales bacterium
AATATATATTCGTACGGAGGATGGTCTTTAAACGTTAATCCAAGCTATCGTAAACGTTACCGCTATAATGGGGCATTTAATTTAAGCATTCAAAGCACCAAACAAAATTTTAAAGGAGATCCGGATTTTCTTGCAAATAAGAGTTATTTCATTACCTGGAATCATTCGGTGGACAGCCGGGCAAGACCGGGGACAACTTTTTCGGCTAATGTAAATGCAGGTTCTACCAAATTCAACCGGCTGGTTCCAAACAGCCCGCAGGTTAATTTTAATAATCAACTTGGATCTTCTGTTGCCTATTCCAAATCATGGGCGGGCAAACCGTATAACTTAACGCTCAGCGCCAATCACAACCAGAATAATTTCAGCCACCTGATCAATATCAGTTTGCCGGATGCATCTTTTACTGTGAATACAATTTATCCATTTCAGAAAAAAGATTTTATTGGCAGTTCCAAATGGTACCAAAAGCTTGGTCTTGGATATAATGGCACGTTTCGTAACCAGGTGTCTTTTTATGATACTGCATTCAAACTGAAAAACCTGATTGATACTTTGCAATGGGGCGCCCAGCATAACATTCCCATTACTTTATCATTGCCGCCAATATTGGGTGGAGCGTTTATTGTTTCTCCTTCGGTTTCTTATTCGCAGGTATGGATAGCTCAAAAATTCCGCCGTAGCTGGAACCCGGTTACTAATAAACGGGACACCACTATTACCAAAGGTTTATTCACTGATCACCAGGTGCAAATGGGCTTAGGTTTTAATACGGCCATTTTTGGAACATACCAGTTTAAAAAATCAAGGATCATTGCAATCCGTCATGTGATACGTCCTTCTTTTAACATCAATTATAAACCTGACCTTTCCAAAGGCCATTTTTTTTACTCGACACAGGTGGACACAACCGGCTACAAGCTCAGGTTCTCTGAATTTGAAGGGGCTCTCTATCCGGGTTATTCAGAAGGCAAAAGCGGTGGCCTTGGTTTTCAACTGGATAATAACCTGGAAATGAAATTGAGATCAAAAAAAGATTCGGGTGAAAATGCAATTAAAAAAATACGGCTGATTGATGGATTTGGCTTTTCAACCGGCTACAATTTTCTTCGTGACTCCATGAAACTTGATATTTTCAATTTATATTTCCGTACCAGTTTG
This sequence comes from Sphingobacteriales bacterium, assembly GCA_023251215.1. Taxonomy (GTDB): domain Bacteria; phylum Bacteroidota; class Bacteroidia; order Chitinophagales; family Chitinophagaceae; genus JAHEZF01. Next base: position 1,162 of record JAHEZF010000275.1, read on the forward strand.
TTTGAAAAGATCAGCATCAGCGCCAATGCTTCTCTTGATCCTTATCAAACCAATCAACGGGGCGCTGATATTAATAAATATGCCTGGCAGGGAGGTAAGTTTAAGCCAGGCAGGATAACCAGCGGAAGTATTTCGGTAAGTACCAGTTTTAAAAGTAAACCCAAAGACCCGAAGAAGGAAGAACAGCAAAAAAAACTTGTACAGCAACGATTAAATGATCCCGGTCTCGTTGCCGATCAACAAAGATTGCTTGACTATATGCGGCAAAATCCGGCAGAGTTTGTTGATTTCAATATTCCCTGGCAGGTAAGCTTTGGATATTCATTGTACTTCAGGGAAAAATTTAAATCAGACTATAGCGGATTTACACAGGATTTCAGTTCTAATATGAACTTTAGCGGCAGCTTTAGCCTGACGCCAAAATGGAATTTCAGTGTAAACGGGTATTATGATTTTGATACTAAAAAGCTGCAAACATTCCAGATGTCAATCAACCGGGAGATGCACTGCTGGCAAATGTCAATCAATGTAACGCCGATAGGCCTTTACCGGTCATTTAATTTTACAATAAGTCCCAAAGCTTCTGTGTTGCAGGACCTCAAGATCAACCGCACAAGATATTTTTCCGGTTATTAATGAAGGTGCTGAACGTAATATTCTTTCATCAGGTTGAATATTTTTACTTTCAATTGTTCTGCTGTTTGTGAACCAACAGCGACGGGCTCCAAAAAATGCATTTCGAGTTTAGATGGCCAGAAATAAAAAGGTTTACCCAACGGTAAAACTTTTTTAGTATTGAAAAGAATAGCCGGTATGATCTCATTACATGTTTCTTTGGCCAGTTTAAAAGCACCCTCATGAAATTTTTTCATTGGTTCACCGGTACGGTTGCGGGTGCCTTCGGGGTAAATGCTCATGTGCATGCCTTTGCGCAATACCTCTTTCATCTTTTCATAACTCTGCCGGCGACTGGTTTCGCTTTTCCTGTCAACCAATACGGAGCCTTTCATATAAAAAAATCCAAAAAAAGGAATTTTGGCAAAACTAGTTTTAGCAATGGTTTTATTTGCCCCGGGAATATAGGGGCAAGAAACCGGAACATCCATCAGTGAATTGTGGTTGCAGGTAACTATATAAGCATGACCGGGAGCAAAATTTTCTTTTCCTTTTATTTTTATCGGGCATCCGGCAAGGGGCAGCCATATATTCATCCATAATCTTGCAATGCGGATGAACCAGGCCTGTCCTTTTGGTTCGGGAATCAACCAGGTAAGCATTGACGGTATAAAGATGATAAAGAACGTAATTATAAAAGTTACCATTGCCCACAGTGCAAATACACGGGCCAATATTTCCTTAACGATTTTCATTATCCAAAAAACGGAATGAAGTTATTTCTTTAAATATTGAATTTCTTATTGCCGGCCATTCATTTTTCAAAATGCTGAAATAAACAGAATCTCTTCTGCGGTTCAATGGCATCTGCATGTGGCTGCGGAGTACAGCTTCTTCTTTAGCGCCGATTTTTCTCAATCCCTGTTTGGCTCTTTCATTCAGGTCGTCAGTTTTTATTTCTACTCTTTCCCATTGCAATACTTCAAATGCATAAGTCAGCAAAGAGAATTTTGCATGGAAATTTATTCCTGTTCCCTGGTATTGCCTGCCCAGCCAGCTCCAACCGATTTCAATCCGTTTATCGAAATATGAGATGCCGCCAAAGCTGCTGCTGCCACAGATGGCGCCGGAAGCTTTTTCAATTATGGTGAAAGGAATTCTTTTGCCTTCCTCTCTTTCCTGAATGGCAATTTCCACCCATCGTTGCAACTCTTCAGGATTATCCAGGAAAAAAGTAAAATATTTCCAGAGCGATGCATCTTTTGCAATAGGAGTAAAGGAAGCGATGTCAAGGTGCTGAAGGGGACGAAGCAGCACTTTGTCAGTTTCTAATATTAATTGTGGTGAAATCATGACGGCAAATTTACAGTGATAAGTTAACTGGTTAAAAAGTTGACAAGTTGATAGGAT
>JAHEZF010000276.1 GCA_023251215.1 Sphingobacteriales bacterium
TTTTTAAAATTCAGCGATAATGCAATTATAGGTCCATATAAAGATGGCATTGCTTTGATGTTCCGGATGTCGCCTTATAAAAACAACATGCTTTCAGAAGCCGAAGTAAAACTGACCATGGCCATGCAGGTGGAAGAGGATGGAAAAATGACAAATAAATTTTATGGACTTGATATTGAGATATCAAAGATCAATGCCCTTGCATTAAGCTGGACTATTGTACACCCGATTATTGAAAAAAGCCCTTTTTATGGTTTTACTGAAGACGATATTAAAAATAGCCGGATAGAAGTTTTTGTTTTTGTAAAAGCATTTGATGAAGTGTTTTCTAATACGGTAGTAGATCGTACTTCATATATTTCTTCAGAAATTGTTTGGGGCGCCAGGTTCCGCATTATGTACCGCCCAAGCAACGATAAAAAAGCAACTGTTCTTGATCTTAATAAATTAAATGATTTTGACCGTGTGGAATTACCTGTACCGGTCAGGATCGTTCAGGAGCGATACGAATGAATTCTTTCCGGTTGATGTAATACAGAAAAAGAAACCAGAGAATCGGAAGAAAGCTGATCAGCTTCAGTAAAAATATACCGGTAAAAAAACCAGCCAGGTAAAATAATACTAATAAAAATGCTCCTCCCAATATCTGCAAATCATCAATTGCACAAGTCACTGCGAATCTATAATAACCGGGGCCATTATAGGTCAATTCTAATGGTTTTGTAAAATGAAAGCCATCCGTTGCTACAATTGTTGGGTAATTATTTTCTACAGGGATAATAACCGGTTTGTCATTCAGCAGCGGATAAATATCTTTCTTGTTAACAATAACTCTTAATTTCAGGAAACTCAGCAGTACCTGGTTCTTTCTTTTTATAACGATATAATAAGAAGTTATGATAGTTTACATTTTGTCCTCAGGTTCACCCGGAACATTTGGTCAATTACTTTCTGCTTTGTTATAACTTACTTCAAAGCATTAATAATTTTAATAAAATCTTCTGCCACCAGCGATGCACCACCCACTAAGCCTCCATCCACATCGGGGCAATTGAACAATTCACTGGCATTATCTGCTTTTACGCTTCCTCCATAGAGAATGGATATTTCATTAGCGATATTTGTTCCATACTGACCGGCTAATACAGAACGAAGATGTTGATGCATTTCTTGTGCCTGCTCAATGGTCGCAGTTTTACCAGTCCCAATTGCCCAGACAGGTTCGTAAGCAATTATGATGTTCCTGATTTTTTTAGCAGGCAGGTGAAAAAGAGATTCCTTAAGTTGTGTGGCAACAAAGTCATTCTGTGTTCCTGCTTCGCGGATAGTTAATGATTCACCACAACAAAATATGGGTGTTATCGAATTTTCAAAACAAAGACTTACTTTTTCAGCCAGCATCATATTATTTTCATTAAAGTATTCCCTCCTTTCGCTATGCCCGATGATGCAATACAAAACTCCAATTGAATGGAGCATTTCTGCCGATACCTCCCCTGTAAAAGCCCCCGATTGTTTATTATAACAGTTTTGTGCTGCTGCATAATAATTCAATTCTTCTTCCACTTCGCTCCTTGTCATTATCAAATAAGGATAGGGCACAGCAAACAATACCCGTTGGTGGGTCTGTAATGCTATTTTTGCTCCGAGTATTTCATCCAGTAGTTTTTCTCCGTGCTGAAAAGTGCAATTCATCTTCCAGTTGGCTGCTGCTATTTGTCTTCTCATCAATTATCGTTTAATAATTATCAAAAATATATTTTAATATGCTTTTTTCATTCGCTGTTATCGTTTGCTTTTTCAGTTGCTTCCAAACATCAATATCCAAAAGTGCTTTCTCAAATTCGTAACGCTTCACTCCTTCACTGCCCCACGAAAAACTTGGAATGTAGCCGGGAGTTAACCCCGCGCCATATACATTGCAACAAACTCCGATAACGGCGCCGGTATTGATAGCAGTATTTACAGCCGTACGGGAATAATCTCCCATCATTACACCGCATTTTTTACCGGCATTCATTTGCCCTTTTGGCGTCCATATCCTCACTTCACTTGCATTATTCTTTATATTGGAATTGGTAGTACCGGCGCCAAGGTTGCACCACTCGCCTATTACTGAATCGCCAAGATAACCATCATGTGCTTTATTAGAATAGCCAAACAGCACTGAATTTTTTATTTCTCCGCCACCGATTGAATAAGGACCCAAAGTGGTGGCACCATAAACTTTAGCTCCCATTTTCAGGCAGGCGCCCTCTCCCATTGCAAATGGCCCGCGGATAAAACAACCTTCCATCACTTCCGCATTCTTGCCTATGTAAATGGGGCCGGCCGATGCATTGAGAATACTATGTTCAACTTTTGCTTCTTTCTCAATAAATATCTGCGATGGCTTGATGACCTTATTCGTTTTGGAAATACTTTGCGACTTTCTTTTTTTAGTGAGCAATTTAAAATCCTGGCGAATGGCCCAGTCGTTCAATTGAAAAATATCCCAGGGGTATTCAATGGTTTTAATTTCCTCATTAAGAGTAATTGCCCTTGTTACCCGGATATTATGCTTTTCTTTTATCTCCTTCCTTGTAAATCTAAATACAATACCTGTACTACCCCTGGCAGCAATAAATTCACCATTCTTCAACCGGTGGATGGCTTTTATAAGACCGGGGGCAGGCAGCACATTGCCATGTATCATAAAGCAAACTCCATTGCCAACAGCTTCGTTAATATTTACAGAGCGGTCCAGATCTTTATAATCATCTTCCTTTTTGTCAAATGACCGAAGGCCGAGAATCTTTTCCCATTTTTCCCGGATGGTGAGTATGCCAACCCTTATATCCTGTATTTGCCGGGTAAGAGTAAACGGATGCAGGTTTTCCGGCTGGCAAAATTCTTCGGTAAAGATGATCTTGTTCATTAACCAGGTTATGATTTTTTACTTAAGGTGAAAAGTGCTTTCCACCAGATCAAAATCTTTTGTATCATCATCATGAATCATTTGACGGATAACTAAAAAGCCCTTGTTCTCCTCTGCAAAACTGAAAATCTTTATTGACCCGGTAACAACACCTCCACTATAAGTTCCTTTCATAATAACTCCTTTTCCTTCGTAATTTCCAAAGCGGGGTATATTTTCAATCGTCTTAGCAGTGAATATCTCAGGAGAATTCAATGCTTCTTCCT